>JALRCA010000169.1 GCA_023257515.1 Aeromicrobium sp. | reverse complement strand
ACACGTGAATCATATGTATGTCAATCTGATATACAGACGCAGAAAACACAGAATATCCATATTCATCAGGGAATCAGCAAAACTGAATTTGCTCAGATGCGAAATCAGCGGGATTCAGGACTGAGTATGCCTAAACTGATTCTGCCCTCGATTCAGATCAATATGAAAGCAGGGCAGTTTCCTGAGCCAGAAGCCAATGGGATGTCTTATTTGAAATTGCCATTGAATTATTTTAAGTCTTAAACCTTCCTTATAAGCATGGGTTGTCTTTGAGAGCACATGCTTTTTTTGCCTGAATCAGACTGGATTTAATTTCATGTAGGTGTAGGGAATTGCATTACTAAATATTAAATTATTTAAATGATGATTCACCTTGTATTCCGATCTACATAAATTTAAAGCATACTCATAGGGATATATTCTGTTTTAGACTTAATTCAGGATGCATAAATGAAGTACTCATTTATACAGCAGGCTTTCACTGGCCCCGTGGATATCGTAGGGGATATTCATGGTGAGATTGCCGCGCTGGAACGCGGCCGTCATGGTCTCGCGCGCGAACCGCCCCGGCCTCGGCGTCGGCGGCCACATCGCCACCTACCAGTCGGCGGCGTCGCTGTACGAGGTCGGCTTCAACCACTTCTTCCGCGGCAAGAACCACCCCGGCGGCGGCGACCACGTCTACATCCAGGGCCACGCCGCCCCGGGCATCTACGCGCGCTCCTACCTCGAGGGCCGCCTCGAGGAGGAGCAGCTCGACCGCTTCCGCCAGGAGCACTCGCACGGCTTCGGCAACGGGCTGTCGTCCTACCCCCACCCGCGCCTCATGCCGGACTACTGGGAGTTCCCGACGGTCTCGATGGGACTCGCCGCGATCAACTCGATCTACCAGGCGCGCTTCAACCGCTACCTGCACCACCGGGGGATCAAGGACACGAGCCAGCAGCGCGTGTGGACGTTTCTCGGCGACGGCGAGATGGGCGAGCCGGAGTCCCTCGGCGCGATCGGCCTCGCGGCCCGCGAGGAGCTCGACAACCTGACGTTCGTCATCAACTGCAACCTCCAGCAGCTCGACGGCCCCGTGCGCGGCAACGGCAAGATCATCCAGGAGCTGGAGTCGTTCTTCCGCGGCGCCGGCTGGAACGTCATCAAGGTCGTGTGGGGCCGCCAGTGGGACGAGCTGCTGGCGCGTGACACCGACGGCGTGCTCGTCAACCAGATGAACCGCACGCCCGACGGCGAGTTCCAGACCCTGTCCGTGGAGTCCGGCGCCTACAACCGCGAGCACTTCTTCGGTCCCGACCCGCGTCTGCAGTCGATGGTCAGCCACCTCTCCGACGAGGAGATCGAGCGCCTCCCCCGCGGCGGCCACGACTACCGCAAGGTCTACGCGGCCTTCGACGCGGCCACCAAGCACACCGGCCAGCCGACGGTCATCCTGGCGCACACCATCAAGGGCTGGCTGCTGGAGTCGTTCCAGGGTCGCAACGCCACGCACCAGATGAAGAAGCTCACCAAGGACGACCTCAAGGGCTTCCGCGACCGGCTCAACATCCCGATCACCGACGAGCGGATCGACGGCGACGACCTGGCGCCGTTCTACCACCCCGGCGCCGACAGCGACGAGATCCAGTACATGAAGGCCCGCCGCGACGCCCTGGGGGGCGGGCTGCCGCAGCGCCGCGTCGACCCCGTGCCGGTCAAGCTGCCGGGCGACGACGTCTACAAGCCGCTCAAGCAGGGTTCGGGCAAGCAGCAGATCGCGACGACCATGGCGTTCGTCCGCCTGCTCCGCGACCTCATGAAGGACGCCGAGATCGGGCCGCGCATCGTGCCGATCGCGCCCGATGAGTACCGCACGTTCGGCATGGACTCGATGTTCCCGTCGGCCAAGATCTACAGCCCTCACGGCCAGACGTACGAGTCGGTCGACCGCAAGCTGCTCCTGGCGTACAAGGAGTCCGACAAGGGCCAGCTGCTCCACGAGGGGATCAGCGAGGCCGGAGCCGTCGCCTCGGCCATCGCCGCCGGCAGCGCGTACTCCACGCACGGCCAGCCGATGGTGCCGGTCTACCTCTTCTACTCGATGTTCGGGTTCCAGCGCACCGCCGACTCGATCTACGCGATGGCCGACCAGCTCTCGCGCGGGTTCCTCGTCGGTGCGACCGCCGGCCGCACGACGCTGACGGGCGAGGGGCTGCAGCACGCCGACGGCCACTCGCCGCTCATCGCCCGCACGAACCCGGCCGTCGTGCACTACGACCCGGCGTACGGGTTCGAGATCGCGCACATCACCAAGGCCGGCCTCGAGCGCATGTACGGCACGAGCGACGAGCACCCCCACGGCGAGGACGTCATCTACTACCTGACGGTCTACAACGAGCCGATCACGCAGCCGGTCGAGCCCGACGAGGTCGACGTCGACGGGATCCTCAAGGGCGCCTACCTCTTCCGCAAGGCACCGAGCGGCGCCGTCCCCGCCCGCATCATGGCCTCGGGCGTCGCGGTGCCGTGGGCGATCAGGGCCCAGGAGATCCTGGCCGACGACTACGGCGTCGCCGCGGACGTGTGGTCCGTGACGTCCTGGAACGAGATCTCGCGCGAGGCCGTCGAGGTCGAGCGCTGGAACTTCAACCACCCCGGCGAGCCCGCTCGTACGCCGTGGATCAGCAGCCGGCTCGCCGACGACTCCGACGCCGAGACCGGCGTGACCCTCGCGGTCAGCGACTACATGCGCTCGGTCCCCGACCAGATCTCGCGGTGGGTCCCCGGCACGTGGCAGTCGCTCGGCACCGACGACTTCGGCTTCGCCGACACGCGTGCGGCGGCCCGCCGCACGTTCCAGGTCGATGCCGAGTCGATCGTGGTCGGCGTGCTGCAGACGCTGGCGAGCCAGGGCAAGGTCGATCCGTCGGTCGTGCGGGACGCCTACGAGCGTCTCGACGTCGGTGACCCGACCGCCACGCTCGGCATCGCGCAGGAGGGCGGCGACGCCTGAGTCGTCTCACGCGGAAACCACTTGGGTCCCCGCGCCCTGCTCGACCGCGACCGGGCTCCTCAGATGTCTCACAGGAGCCCGGTCGTAGGATGACGCTCATGCTCCGACGTTGGCCGTACACCTTCGCCGTGTGCCTGTCGTTGGCCATCGGCGTCACCGCCATCGTCGCGTCGCTGCACTTCAACGTCCCCCTGCGCGACCCGGAGGGCTTCCTCGGCCCCGCCTACGTGCGGTTGCCGCTCATCGGCCTGTTGTTCTTCCTGTCCGGCGTCCTGCCGCTGGCGATCAGGCGAGCGGGCGTGTGGCCGCTCACGCGGCTCCGGCACGTGCCCGAGAAGTTCATCGAGATCATCCGCACGGAGTGGACGTGGGGTCGGGTCGGCAACATCGCCGCCGGACTGATCAGCTTCTACATCTGCTACGTCAGCTACCGCAATCTCAAGAGCGCGCTGCCGCTCGTGCGTGACCGGCTGTACGACAAGGAGCTGCTCGACCTCGACTACTTCCTGCTGTTCGGTCACAACCCCGCGCCGCTGCTGCACGACCTGCTCGGCACCGACGTCGTCGCCCAGATCCTGGCGACCGCCTACGTGTCCTACCTGCCGCTCATCCCGCTCACGCTCGGCGCGCTGCTCGTGTGGAACAAGGACGTCTCGCTCGGCGCCTGGTACGCCACGGCCCTCAGTCTCAACTGGGTGCTCGGCACGATGAGCTACTACGCGCTCCCGACCCTCGGCCCCGGGTTCGCCCAGCCGTCGATGTTCACCGAGCTCGCACCGTCGGCCGCGTCGACGCTGCAGCACTCGCTGTTCACCAACGGGGCACAGTTCAAGGAGGACCCGACGGGGTCGCACATCTACGGCATCGCCGGCTTCGCCTCGCTCCACGTCTCGGTCGTGGTGACCGCGTGCCTGTTCTTCGAGCGCACGGGTCAGAAGGCGCCCGTCCGCTGGGCCGGCTGGGGCTTCCTCTGCCTCACGGTGCTGGCGACGATCTACTTCGGCTGGCACTACATCGCCGACGACGTCGCAGGAGCGGCGATCGGCTGGGCCTCGGTCTCGATCGGCGCGTGGGCCACCGGGAACCGCGGCCGGCGCCGTCGGCGACGACTCGACAGACCTCGCGACGACGACGCCGCTGGCGCCGACACCGTCGCGGTCTGAGCGTCCTCAGCCGGCGACGGTGACCGTCGGGTCGCCCTCGCCCGCCGGCAGCTGGGGCACGTCCCCCTTGCGCAGCATCGCGCGCCACCGGCCACGGTGGTAGCTCGCCGCGGGATGGTCGGCCACGAACTCCAGGAGCAGCTGGACGAACTCCTCGGGCCGGTCCCGGTGCGGGAAGTGACCCGCGTCTGCCAGCACGTGGACGTCGGACAGCGCCTGTCGTCGAGCGTTGTCGGCATGGGTGACGGGGATGACGCGGTCGTCGTCGCCCCAGATCACGAGCACGGGCACGATCCGGGCCAGGTAGGTGCGGTCGGTCATCGTCACGAACTGACCGCGCCAGTCGAGCACGTGGCTCGTGACCCGCTGCACGGCGCGTCGCGTGCGGGGGTCGGCGAAGCTCTCGTAGATGCGGGCGACCTCGCCCAGGTCGCGCGTGCCCGCGACGCCGCTGCGCGACAGCGCACGCATCGCTCCCGCGACCGGGCGTCGCCACGGCCGCATCGTGCCGACGTGCAGCGCGGTGCCCACCCCCGGCACGGTCAGCATCCGGATGAGTGGCGTGACCTCGCGACCCAGCCCGCCGGTCGAGACGAGCACGATGCGCTCGATCCGGTCCGGGAACTGGTAGGCGAACTGCATCGCGACGCCGCCGCCGAAGCTGTGGCCGACGACCGTGACCTTGTCGATGCCCAGCAGCGTGAGAAGGTCACGCATGCCGTTGGCGTAACCGCCCAGCGAGTAGTCGGCATCGGGCTTGTCCGAGCCCCCGTGGCCCAACAGATCCGGTGCGATCACGGTGAAGTGCTCGGCCAGCGGGACGATCACGCGGTCCCACGTGCTGGAGTCACAGCCCAGACCGTGGAGCAGCAGGAGGGCGGGCCCGGAACCGACCTTGCGGTACGCGCGCCGGTAGCCGTGGACGACCACGTGCTCCAGTGTGTCGTCGCTGGTCATCGCACCATCCTAGGGTCCTGCGGGCACATCGTGGCGCCGAACCCCGTGTGACGTGGGGCGATCGCTAGACTCGCGCTGTGCCCACCCGAGCCGAGGTCCGAGACCAGGTCCGCGACATCCTCGCGGCCGTCGTCGAGGCCGATCGCGACGCCGTCACCGACGACGCCGTCCTGCGGGACCTCGGCGTCGACTCGCTCGCGCTGGTCGAGCTCGCCGACGAGCTGGGACGCCGCTTCGGCACCACGATCCCGGACGCCGTCGTCGACCGACTCGTCACGGTGAACGACGTCGTCGACGCCATCACGAACCCGTCCGGACCGTCGACCTCGACCGTGCCCACACCCCAGGCCTTCGCGGCTCCGGCCCGACCGGACCCCGCGTTCCGTCCGTCGCGCAGCGCCGCGGTCAAGCTGGCCCTGTGGTTCGTCGCTGTGGGTGCCGCCATCGGCCTGCTCGTCGGGTTCGGGGGCTCGACCGTCGTCAGCGCCCTCGGCCTCGGCGACGTGAACCTGCCGCCCATCAACCCGACGACGGCGCCCACCTCCGCACCCACGCCGACCCCGACGCCCACGCCGACCCCCACGCCCGACGAGGAGTCCGAGGAGCCCACCTTCTCGATCGAGTCGCCCCAGGTGTCGCCGGGTCAGCGCTTCATGATCAGTGGCCGGTTCCCCGACCTCGACGAGGGTGCGGTGCTCGACGTGCAGGTGCGCGACGAGGGCGTGCGCGAGTGGGACAGCTTCGCGGGCGTCACGGTCAAGGTCGGGCCGGACGGTCGCTTCGAGACCAGGATCTTCACGTCCCGCACCGGTCTGCGCGAGTTCCGCATGCGGGCCCAGGACGGTGGCCAGACCTCGCCGGTGGCGAAGGTCCGCATCGGCTGAGGCCTCAGATCACCTGGTGGAGCCAGCGGACGGGAGCGCCCTCTCCCGCATGGCGGAACGGCTCGAGCTCGCGGTCCCAGGCGACGCCGAGCAGCTGGTCGAGCGCCTCGTCGATCGACGCCTCGCCCGTGGCCGCCTTGACCCGCACGGCCTTCACGCGGTCCTCGGGGATCAGCACGTCGCCGTGCAGGCCGGTCAGCGCGTGGAAGATGCCCAGGTCCGGCGTGTAGCTGTAGCGGGCACCCTCGCTCGACGCCGTGGGCTCCTCGGTGACCTCGAACCGCAGTCGCTCCCAGCCCCGTAGCGCGGACGCGATGGAGGCGGCCGAACCAGCCGGGGCCTGCCAGGACAGCTCGGCCCGGTAGGTGCCGACCTCGGCCGGCTGGGTGACCCAGTCGAGATCGACCGATCCGCCGAGCACGCCGGCAGCGGCCCACTCGACGTGTGGGCAGAGCGCAGAGGGCGCTGAGTGGACGTACAAAACGCCACGGGTGGGGATGCTCATCGATGCCTCCTACTCGAGAATCCGCCTTCCCCAGCGTCCTCGCACAGGCACCGCGACGTCCGTCCGCGTGACACCAGTGTGCCGCATGAGGCGCACGAGCACCACAGAACCCCGGATCCGGAGACGACTGGCTGATGCCCGCGGCCGTGTCAGGATGGCGGCATGAGCACCTCCGTGCATGACAACCCGGACGCCTCTCGCTTCGAGATCGAGGTCGACGGCGAGCTCGCCGGCTTCGTCGACTACCGCCGCGACGGCGACACCTACGCCCTGCCGCACACCAAGGTGCTGCCGCAGTTCGAGGGCCGCGGGATCGGGTCACAGCTGGTGGTCGGCGCGCTCGAGCAGATCAAGGAGCGCGGCGGTTCCGTGCTCCCCTACTGCCCGTTCGTGCCCAAGGTGATCCGCGACCACCCCGAGCTGGCCGACCTCGTGCCCGAGGACCAGCGCGCGATGTTCGGGGTCTAGCCCCCTCTCCCCTCCCCCCTCCCCCCGATTTGGCGAGTTTGCGCTCGTTCCGGGGGTGTTCTGGAGCGCAAAGTCGACAGATCGGCGGCTGTTGGGCCATCAGCGCCCTCAGCTCGGCCCGACGACGTGGACGGTGATGCCGTGCTCGCGCCAGAGGGCGACGATGTCGGCGCTGTCCTCCCAGGCCTCGAGCGGCGCGTAGCCGTCGGCACGCAGGGTCTCGAGCATCTCGGCCTTGACGACCTCATCAGGTCGGTAGTCGCCGACGACCCGCATCACGAGCTCGTCGTAGGGGATCTCGTGCTCGGCGAGCCAATCGAGCGTCAGGTCGCGCCAGACGAACTCGCGCGAGGTCACGACCAGGACCGCCCGCCCCGCCTCGCGCGCGGAGCGTACGGCCGCGGCGACCTCCTCGTCGACCGGCGCCTCGGCCGACGCGGCGTGGAACGCGGCGAAGTCGCGCTCCTCGCCCTGCACCAGGTGCACGATCGCCGACGTGTCGCACAACGTGCCGTCGAGGTCGACGATGACCGCCTCGCGCCCGGACTCGCTCATGGCGCCAGTCTCGCCGAGCGGCCGCGCGATGTCACCGGGACGCACCGGCTAGGCTCGCGCACACCCGGGGCGGTAGCTCAGCTGGTCAGAGCAAGCGACTCATAATCGCCTGGTCGTCGGTTCAAGCCCGACCCGCCCCACCAGCGCTCGGCCCGTCAGTCCTGCTGCTGCTTGCGCCACGCCACGAGGGCGTTCGCGTGACCGTGGCCGAGGCCGTGCTCGGTCTTGAGGTGCTGGACGATCTCCATGTGCTTGCTGACGGGTGCCTGGTCGATCACCTCGAGCCAGTGCTCGATGCTCTGCCCGTACGTCTTCGCGATCGACGGGAAGTACGACGCGGGTCCCTGGGTCGGCCAACGGCTCTCGTTCGTCATGGTCCGTGAGTCTAGGTTGAGGCCATGACATCGGACGAGACGCCGCTGGAGCCGTTGCCCGAGGACTGGGACCGCGCGCTCGTCGTGGTCGCGCACCCGGACGACGTGGAGTTCGGGGCCTCCGCCGCGGTGGCCCGGTGGACCGACCAGGGCAAGACGGTCGTGTACTGCATGGTCACCAGCGGCGAGGCCGGCATCGACTCCCTGCCTCCCGCGGAGAGCGGTCCGCTGCGCGAGGCGGAGGAGATCGCGTCGGCGAGCGCGGTCGGCGTCGAGGTCGTGGAGTTCCTCGGGTTCCCCGACGGCACCGTCGAGCTCGGCCTGCCGCTGCGCGCGGCGATCGCGCAGCAGATCCGCACGCACCGGCCCGACGTGGTCGTCACGGGCAACTTCCGCGACACGTGGGGCGGGTCGACGCCCAACCAGGCCGACCACGTAGCGGTCGGGCGGGCCGCGCTGCACGCCGCCCAGGACGCCGGGAACCGGTGGATCTTCGCCGACCAGCTCACCGACGAGCTGGAGCCCTGGGGCGGCGTGCGGGCCGTGTGGGCGGCCGGCTCGCCCCGATCGACGCACGCCGTCGACACGACCGCGACGTTCGCGCGCGGCGTGGCGTCGCTCGCCGCACAGAAGGCCTACATCGCGGGTCTCGGCTGGGAGCCGTTCGACCCGGCGGAGTTCCTCGCCCGCATGTCACGCCCGACGGGGAAACGACTCGGCACGACCCACGCCGCGGCGTTCGAGGTCTTCTCGATGAGCTGGGGCGACTGAGGCCGGGCCGTCAGAGGTCTTTGAGCAGGGCTCGTCAGGCTCCGGAGGACGTCATGGCGAGAGCGCACCCCTCGGCGGCGCGACCGAGCGCCCGGAGACGCCCCCCTCGCTCGGCTCGACCACTCCGTCGCCGATCGCCTCGATCCGTGAGCGGGTGGCGGCATCCAGGCCGGAGACCGACAGCTCGATCACGCCACTGCGCGCGTCGACGCTCATGCCGTAGCCCTGGTTCGGACGCGTCCGCCAGTCACCGCGGCCGACGGCGACCCAGGCCCGACGCAGCTCGCTGATCGATGCCGTGGAGCGTCGCACGCGCAGGGACCGGGCGGAGTCGGCGGGCAGTCCCTCGAGCACGAGGGCTCGCACGTCCCGCGGGTCGGCCTCGGCGCCGACGTGGACGGTCCACGTCCCTGCGCCTTCACGGGTGAAGCCGACGATCCCATGGGCCCATGACGGCGGCACGCCCCACCGGTCCTTGACCTCGCCGGAGGGCACGCTCAGGTCCGTGGTGCGCGCCGCCAGCAGGGCCTGGGCGTGCGTGGGACGCCGCGAGGGGAGACTCAGAGCGTCGATCCGGACCTGCTCGAGCGTCGCCGGACGACTCGCGTGGGACTCACCCTGAGCCGCCGTGCCGCACGACGCGACGAGTGCTGCGACCATCAGGACGGCCGGCGCCGCGCGCTGCACCTGGACCATGCGGACCTCCCTGGTCGGTCGTGTGGCCCAACCTACGCCAAGCGCCGCGATGACGAGACGTACGTCTCACGGACTCGCACATCCGGGTGCCGACTCCCCACGGCGCGTCCTGGCTCGTCGTGGTCGTCCGCCGGCAGGAACGACGAAGGACCGGGGCCTCGCGGCTCCGGTCCTTCGTCGTCTGCTCCCCCACTTGGACTCGAACCAAGAACCCTCCGATTAACAGTCGAATGCTCTGCCAATTGAGCTATAGGGGATCGGCTCCCACGAGTGGAGCACGGTCAACAACTGTAGCAAGACCGCGCCGCAGGTGGCGCATCGCCCTCCCCTCCCTGGCACGCACGACGTCGACCCCGACACCGAGCGCCTGGGCGACCGAGGCGCGCGAGCACGGGGCCTGGGAGTCGGTGCCGATCCCGTACCGCATCGACAGCACCTCGCGGGAGGTCGCGTCGAGCGCGCGCCAGGCGATGGCGAGCGCCAGCCGGACGTCGAGATCGACGGCGGGGGTCGCCTCGACGATCGGCACCGGCACCTGGACCGAGGTGCGCAGCGACCGCGTCACGGCCCCGGTGATCCATGGCCACGCCCACGTCGCGAGGCGTGCGCCACGGTCGGGGTCGAACCGGTCGACGGCCTGCACCAGCGCGACCGTGCCGTCCTGGAGGGCGTCGTCGACCTGGTCGGGTCGTGCCCCCAGAGCCACCACCCGCATGGCGACGAGCCGCAGCCCCGCGGTCACCAGCTCGGCGCGCGCGGCCCGATCACCGGCGCGCATGGCTCGCGCGAGCCGCTGCTCGGTCACGAGATCGAGGGCGGGTCGACGGAGCAGGGTGCGCAGGTCCACCCCGGAAGCCTCGTCCCTTCGAGCCCCTCCCGGACCCCCTGCGCCAACGCCCTGTGGACAGCCCCTGGTCAGGCGCCGATGGCGCGGTCGCGCAGCGTGCGGTGCTGCTGCTCGAGTGCGATGAGCTCGCCGAACTGCCGGTTGTAGGCCTCGGGCTCGTCGACCGGGTTGGTGCGCTGGAGCTTGGACTTGAGCTCGGCGATCCGCCGACCGATCGTGAGCAGCTGCAGGCGCGCGATCACCGACGCCACGACGGCGGCCGTGCCGCCCTCCGTTGCGTTGAGCGGCTCGTTGGCGGCGAGCGACAGGACGCGGCGCAGGTCGTCGGACGGGAGCGCGTCGGACAGTCGGGGCACCCAGGTGGAGTCCGACGCGCCCGGCACGCCGAGCTCGGTCATGGCGGTCCAGATCTGGCGACCCACGGGGTGTGTGAAGTCGTTGTCGTGCACGTCGGCCAGGTGCTGCCGGGCCAGGTGCGGGAACTGCGCCAGCACCTTGAGGGCCTCGCGCTCGTCGGCGAACTGCGGCGCCCCGAAGCTCACGAACGGCTCCGCCGGACGCTGCTGCTCCGCGGCGGGGGCCGCGTCCGAGCGCGGGGGCGTCTGACGCGACCTGGTGGGCGCCGGCTTGTGCCGGCGGTGCTCCTCGCGCACCTGGTCGACGTCGACGCCGACCTTGGTCGAGACCTCGCGCAGGAACTCCTCGACCTTGCTCTTGTCGCGGATCGCGCGGGTCAGCCCGACGGCCTCGCGGACGGCGTCGATGCGCTGGTCGCCGCGGTCGAGGTCGTAGCGCGCGAGCGTGTTGTCGAGCACGAACCGGTAGAGCGGGACGCGCGACGCGATGAGCTCGCGCACCGCGGCGTCGCCGTCGGCCAGGCGCAGGTCGCACGGGTCCATGCCGCGCGGCTCGACCGCGACGTAGGTCTGGGCGACGAACTGCTGGTCGCCCTCGAACGCCTTCATCGCGGCGCGCTGGCCGGCCTCGTCGCCGTCGAAGGTGAAGATGATCTCGCCGCGGAACGCGTCGTGGTCGAGCAGGATGCGTCGCAGGACACGGGCGTGACCCTCGCCGAACGCGGTCCCGCAGGTGGCCACGGCGGTGCGGACGCCGGCCTGGTGGGCGGCCATGACGTCGGTGTAGCCCTCGACCACCACGGCCTGGCTGGAGCCTGAGATCTGCCGGCGCGCCAGGTCGATGCCGTAGAGCACCTGGCTCTTCTTGTAGATCGGCGTCTCGGACGTGTTGACGTACTTGCCCTGCATGAAGTCGTCGTCGAACATGCGACGCGCGCCGAAGCCGATGATCTCGCTCGTCATCTCGCGGATCGGCCACAGCAGGCGGCCCTGGAACACGTCGTTGAGACCTCGCTGGGACCGCCGCGCCAGGCCCCCCGCGACGAGCTCGTCGTCGGTGAAGCCCTTGCCGCGCAGGTGGCCGACGAGCGCCTCGCCGCCGCGCGGCGCGAAGCCCATGCCGAACGTCTCGGCCGCGGACTGGTCGAACCCGCGGTCCGTGACGAACTGCCGGCCGACCTTCGCCTCGGGTGCACTCTGGAGCACCTCGGCGTAGAACTCGCCCGCCAGGCGGTGCGACTCGAGCAGCCGCTGGCGCTGGCCGGGGTCGCGCCGCGGTCCGCGCTGCGCACCCTCCTCGTAGCGCAGCTGGACGCCGTACTTGCCGGCGAGCCGCTCGACGGACTCCACGAACGAGAGTCCCTCGACCTGCTGGAGGAACTTGATGGTGTCGCCGCCCTCGCCGCAGCCGAAGCAGTGGTACGTGCCGCGCGAGGGGTTGACGTTGAACGACGGCGTCTTCTCGTCGTGGAAGGGGCACAGACCCTTGCGCGAGCCGCCGCCGGCGTTGCGCAGCGTGACGTACTGCTCGACGACCTCGTCGATGCGGACCCGCTCACGGACGAGCTGGATGTCCTCGTCCTTGATCAGTCCTGCCACGGGACGATCCTAGGCCGCGCGTCAACCGAGCAGGGTGCGTGCCCACAGGCGGGCCGAGACGTCCGTGAGGCTCGCGACCTGGTCGACCACGACGCGCAGCGCGGCGGCGTCGTCGGGGGCCTTGGCGAGGTCGGTCGCGAACTCCGGCTCCAGGTGGCGGTCGCCGGTCATGACGAGGTGGTGGACGAGCGCGGTGAGCAGCTCGCGTTGCTGGGCGAGGGTGTCGGCGCGGTCGTCGGCCCGCATGACGTAGTGGGCCGCGATGGACTTGAGGACCGTGATCTCGTCCTGGGTGTCCTGCGGGACCTCCAGATCGGCGCGGTAGCGCGTGAGCGGCCCGCTCCCCCAGCGCTCGATCGTGGCGTGCTGCGCCGCCACCGCGAAGCGTCCGATGAGGGCGCTGGTCAGGCTCTTGAGCACGGCCCGCGAGCGACGGTCGCCGTCGAACTCGGCCCGCGGCCACTCCGGCAGGTCCTGCAGCCGCGCGAGGGCGGCGTCGAGGCGCGCATCGTCGGCGTCCGCGTCGTACCAGTCGCGCGCGACGTGGTGCACGGCGGCGACGTCGATCCGGCCCGGCACGAGCGAGAACCAGCCGCCAAACACCCCGTCCTCGACGTCGTGGACGGAGTAGGCGATGTCGTCGGCCAGATCCATGACCTGGGCCTCGATGGGACGGCGCAGGGCCGGGGCGTCCTCACGCAGCCAGTCGAAGACCCAGCGGTCGTCGTCGTAGGTCCCGAACTTGGGCGTCTCCCCCGGACCCTCGCCGCGCGCCCACGGATACTTGACGCACGCGGACAGCGTGGCGCGCGTCAGGTTGAGACCGACGCTGCGTCCGTCCTCGGCGAACGTCTTGGACTCGAGCCGGCTGAGGATGCGCAGGGTCTGGGCGTTGCCCTCGAACCCTCCGCACGCAGCGGCTGCGGCATCGAGCGCGACCTCGCCGTTGTGGCCGAACGGCGGATGACCGAGGTCGTGCGAGAGCGCCGCGGAGTCGACGACGTCGGGGTCGCAG
This sequence comes from Aeromicrobium sp., assembly GCA_023257515.1. GTDB lineage: Bacteria > Actinomycetota > Actinomycetes > Propionibacteriales > Nocardioidaceae > Aeromicrobium. Next base: position 7,836 of record JALRCA010000169.1, on the reverse strand, counting down.
CCGAGCGACTGCCCCAGCTCACGGGCCACCTGGGCGACCTCGAGGGAGTGGGTCAGGCGGTTGCGCACGAAGTCGTCGGTGCCGGCACCCATGACCTGGGTCTTGGCCGAGAGCCGGCGCAGCGCGGCCGAGTGCAGCACGCGGGCACGGTCGCGCTCGAACGCCCCGCGACCGGCGCGCTTGGGCGGCTCGGCCACCAAGCGGGCCCGGGCCTCGATCCCGTAGCCCTGGATGTCCTGCACCGTCACGCCGCGAGCCTAGTGCGTGGTGCGCCGCCGGCCCGCGGTCGGACGCAATCTGAGGGATCGTGGCTGCTGCAGCGACCGCAATCCCTCAGGTCGAGTCCGCTACCGGACGCAGGATGAGGCTTTGAGGTAGTCAGGACGACCGCAAAGCATCAGACTGCGTCCGGCGAGCAGCGCAGGGAAAGCGATGGTGACGTTTGCTCCGGTTGCTACGAACCGCCGATAGTGTCCGTCCGTGAGCAGGATCGAGGTCCGCACCCATCGTGACCGCCTCGTGTGGGGTCCGTTCTCGGACGTCGGCCCCGCCGACATCGACGAGGTGGAGAACACCATCGGTCGCGCACTCCCGGTCGACTACCGGGAGTTCGTCTCGATCGCGAACGGTGGCACGCTGCCCTACGCCGTCCGACTGCCGGCCGGCGACGAAGCGGGCGAGCTCCTCGAGTTCAGCTCGCTGACCCAGGTGCAGGGCGACTACGGCCTCGCCGCCGGCTGGGCGCGCTACGGCGAGACCGTCATGGCGCAAACCCTGCCCGCGGACCTTCTGCCCGTGGCCCAGGACGGCGGCGGCTCGACGCTCTACGTCGACCTCGGCGAGGAGACGTACGGCTCGGTCTGGGCCTTCGTGTTCGGGCTGCCCGAGTGGACAGGTCGCCAGCCCTCCACCATGGGTGGCCGGGTCGCGAGCAGCTGGAACGCCTACCTCGACGTGCTGACGATCGACGAGGAGTACGCCCGCGAGCTGTGGGAGGAGGCCACGGCGGACCCGTTCGATGACTGGTCGTCGGCGGTCGTTTCGTGGTTGGACTCAGGGCTGCCCGGATGGCGACAACGTCCCTGGGCCTCGGACTAGCACGGGCTCGAGCGGATCAGCCGCGATCAGCGCGGAGGCCTCTGGCACCGCGGACAGAAGTACGAGCTGCGGTTCATGAACGCCACCCGCCGAATCGGCGTGCCGCACCGCGAGCACGGTCGTCCCTCCTGGCCGTAGGCATCGAGCGACCGATCGAAGTAGCCCGACTGGCCGTTCACGTTGACGTACAGGGAGTCGAAGCTGGTGCCGCCCTGAGCCAGCGCCTCCGCCATCACGTCCTGGACGTGCCCGAGGAGCTCCAGGACCACGGCCCGACCCAGCCTGCTGCCGGCGCGCTCACCGTGGAGACGCGCCCTCCACAAGCTCTCGTCGGCATAGATGTTCCCCACGCCGCTCACGACGGTCTGCGTCAGGAGCAGACGCTTGATGCCGGACTGGCTGCGCCGGATGCGAGCCACCACCGCATCGAGGTCGAAGGCCGCCTCCATGGGATCCGGAGCGATGTGCGCGATCTCAGGCGGAAGCTCCGCGCCATCACGACTGATGGACAATCCACCGAACATCCGCTGGTCGACGAAGCGCAGCTCGTGATCACCCAGCACGAATCGCACCCGGAGGTGCCGCTCGTCCGTCTGACCGGCCGGCTGCACCAGCATCTGACCGCTCATGCCGAGATGAGCCATCAGGGCGTCGCCGCTGTCCAGCGGAAGCCACAGGTACTTCCCGCGTCTGCGGGCACCCACGAACTGTCGGCCGGCCATCTCCTCGGCGAACGCCGCTGAACCGGCCACGTGGGACCGCACGGGGCGCTCGTGCAGGACCTCGACGGAGGCGATCGGTTGACCCAGGACGTGCCGCTCCAGCCCTCGCCGCACGACCTCGACCTCGGGCAGCTCAGGCATCGACCGGTTTAGGCATCGGCGGCGGTGGCCTCGCGGGCGTCGAGCTCGGCCCGGATGGCTCGCCAGGCGATCTCGGCGACCATCTGCTCGGCCTCCTTCTTGGACCGGCCGGTGCCGCCGCCGTAGGTGCGACCGCCCATCTGCACCTCGGCGGTGAAGGTCTTGTCGTGGTCGGGGCCGGTGCCGTGGAGCACGTACTTGGGGACCCCGAGGTCGTGGTCGGCCCCGATCTCCTGGAGCGAGGTCTTCCAGTCCAGGCCGGCGCCGAGCTCGGCGGCCCGGGCGATGAACGGGTCGAAGATCGTGTGGATGACCTCGGAGGCTCGCTCGATGCCGAACTGCAGGTAGATCGCGCCGAGCAGCGCCTCGACGGTGTCGGAGAGGATCGAGGCCTTGCGGCGTCCTCCGGTCGACTCCTCGCCACGACCGAGCCGCAGGTGCTCGCCCAGTCCGAGCGTCTCGGCGACCTCGGCGAGCGCCTTGGCACTCACGACGGCGGCGCGCAGCTTGGCCAGACGGCCCTCGGGCAGGTCAGGGTGCGTGCGGAACAGGGTGTCGGTGACGACGATGCCCAGCACCGAGTCGCCGAGGAACTCGAGGCGCTCGTTGTTGGGGATGTTGCCGTGCTCGTAGGCGTACGAGCGATGGGTCAGCGCATGGTCGAGGAGCTCAGGGTCCAGGTCGGGGACCCCGAGCACCTCACGCAGCGACTGGTGGTCGGCCTCCACGCCGACGAGTCGGTCAGAGGACCTGACGACGCTCGCCGCGGGCGCCGTACTGGCCGCACTGGGCGCACGCGCGGTGGGGGACGACCTTCGCGTCGCACGCCGGGTTGGCGCAGTCGACGGTCTGGACGGCCGTGGTCTTCCAGGCCGAACGACGGTGGCGCGTGTTGCTGCGCGACATCTTCCGCTTCGGAACCGCCACGATCTACTCCTTGCTCGTGCCGGGCGCGGTGTCCGCGACCGACGGGTCGTCTGTCAGCTGGCTCAGCGCCGCCCACCGGGGGTCGATCGCCTCGCCGTGTGTGTGGTCTGGATCGTCCGCGAGGCGCGCCCCGCACTCGGGGCACAGTCCCGGACACTCCGGATCACACACGGGGTTGAGCGGCAGTGCGAGCACCACCGCGTCCCGCAGGACGGGCTCGAGGTCGAGCAGGTCGTCCTCGAGGGCCAGCTCGTCCTCGTCGTCCGAGGGTTCGTAGACGTACAGCTCCTGCAGGTCGACGACGAGCTCCTCGTCGATCGCCCTGAGGCACCGCACGCACTCCCCCACCACGTGTGCCGAGGCCGTGCCGGTGGCCAGCACGCCGTCCATCACCGCCTCGAGCCGGAGCTCGATGTCGATGGGTGAACCCTCGGCCACGCCGATGACGTCGTGGCCCAGATCCGCCGGTGCCTCGACGACACGATCGACCGTCTTCTCAGTCCCGGCACGACGCCCGAGTGATCGGGTGTCGAAGACCAGCGGCTGCGAAGACACGATGCGTCCGTCCGTCGATGGCATGGCAGATCACGGCCTGCAAGCAGACCGCGGACCATCGTAACGCGGGGGCACCGCCCGACACCAATCGACCGCCGGAGCTGTCGGTACCTGCTGCGACGATCGCACCATGACGATCGTTGCCGGAGACGACGAGGGATCGGTGCTGCACGCCGACCTCGACTCCTTCTTCGCCTCGGTCGAGCAGCGCGACCACCCCGAGCTGCGGGGACGCCCGGTGATCGTGGGCGGCGGCGTCGTCATGGCCGCGTCGTACGAGGCGCGGGCATGCGGGGTCAAGGGCGCCATGGGTGGCCGCGAGGCGCGGCGGCTGTGCCCCGACGCCGTCGTCGTGCCGCCGCGGATGGACGCCTACCTGCAGGCCAGTCGCGACGTCTTCGCGGTGTTCGCCGACACGTCCCCACTCGTCGAGGGTGTCTCGGTCGACGAGGCCTTCCTCGACGTCTCGGGGCTGCGGCGCATCCGCGGCACGCCGTCGCACGTCGCGGCCCGGCTGCGCTCGGACGTCCGCTCCCGCGTCGGACTGCCGATCTCGGTCGGCGTCGCGCGCACCAAGCACCTGGCCAAGGTCGCGTCCGGCCTCGCCAAGCCCGACGGGCTGCTGGTCGTGCCGCTGTCGCGCGAGCGCGAGTTCCTGCTGTCGCTCCCGGTCGAGCGTCTGTGGGGTGTCGGTCCGGTCACGGCCGGCAAGCTGCACGAGGCCCGGATCCACCTGGTGGGCGACGTCGCGGTGACGACGCAGCCAGAGCTCGCCGCGATCGTCGGCGGGGCGGCGGCAAGGGACCTGTGGTCCCTGGCGCAGGGCCACGACCCCCGGCTGGTCGCCTCGGGCTTCGCCAGCCACGTGCCGCGGCGCCGCTCGATGGGCGGTCAGCACGCCATGGGACGGGGACCTCACACCTCCGAGGACGTCGACGCCGTGCTGCTCACGCTGGTCGACCGGGTCACCCGGCGCATGCGCGCGGCCGACCGCACGGGCTCGACCGTCACGGTCGGCCTGCGCTTCGACGACTTCAGCCGGTCCACCACCTCGCACTCGCTGCCCCGACCCACCGCCCACACCACCACGATCCTCGAGACCGCGCGCGCCCTGCTGCGGCGACGTGCCCACGACGTCGAGACCCGCGGCCTGACGTTGGTGTCGGTCGCCGTCGGCGGTCTGGACTCCCACCCCGCCCAGCTCGTGCTGCCGTTCGACGCGGCAGACGGTCCCGACCTCGACGAGGCGATCGACGCCGTCCGCGAGAAGTTCGGTCGCTCCTCGCTGCGACGTGCTGTCCAGATCGACCGTCAGGTGCGACCCGAGATGATCCATCTCGGGGAGTGAGTCTCAGGCGAACGCGGCCCTGAGGCGCTCCAGCACCAGCGGCGGGACCAGCGACGAGACGTCGCCTCCGTGCTTCGCGACCTCCTTGACCAGGCTCGAGGCGAGGAACGAGTACTCCGGGCTCGTGGGCACGAAGACCGTGTCGACCTCGGTGAGGCTGTGGTTCATCTGCGCCATCTGCAGCTCGTAGTCGAAGTCCGTCACGGCTCGAAGACCCTTGACGATCGCCGAGAGACCGTGCTCGCGGCAGAAGTCGACGAGCAGGCCCCCGAACGCGTCGACCCGCACGTTGGGCAGGTGCTTCGTCGCCTCGGCGAGCAGCTCCTGCCGCTCGGGGATCTCGAAGAGCCCCAACTTGTTCTGGTTCACTAGGACCGCGACGACGACCTCGTCGAAGAGTCGAGACGCACGTTCGATGATGTCGACGTGGCCGTTGGTGACCGGGTCGAACGAACCGGGGACGACCACCCGGGTGGGCTCAGCCATGCGGCCGACCGTACCAAAGGCGCGTCTCGCCGTACGCCTTGTCCCTGACGGCCTCGAGTCCGTCCGGCCAGGTCAGGTCGGGGGTCCGGGAGGACCGTTCGACCACGACGATCGCGTCGTCGAGGAGCGCCGGCACGAGCAGGTCGAGCTCCCGCTCGACGGCCGCCACGGGACGGGCGTACGGCGGGTCGCAGAAGACGAGGGCGAACCCGTCGGTCGACGGGCCGAGCGACGTCAGGAACGACTGCACGGTCGACTGGACGACCCGTCCCCGCAGACCGAGACCCGACACGTTGCGGCGGACCACGCCGGCGGCTCGTGCGTCGGACTCCACCAGGACCGCCTCCGCCGCACCGCGCGACAGCGCCTCGATGCCGAGCGCGCCCGACCCCGCGTAGAGATCGAGGACCCGCAGGCCGTCGAAGCCTCCGAGCAGGGACTGCAACGACGAGAACAGCGACTCGCGCACGCGGTCGCTCGTGGGTCGCGTGCCGTCTCCCTTGGGCGTGTCGAGGCGTCGGCCACCGACCGAGCCGCTGATGACGCGGGTCATGCGCGCTCCAGGTAGTCGGCCTGCTCGGACTCCTCGAGTGCAGCGACCGCGGCCGCCAGCTCGGGATGGTCCTCGAGGCGTGGGTCGGCCTCGACCACCGGGATCGCCGCCTCGCGGGCGGCGACGATGACGTCCTCGTGCTTGACGACCGACAGCAGCTTCAGGCTCGAGCGGAGGCCGGACTGCGAGGTGCCGAGGACGTCACCCTCACGACGCAGCTCGACGTCGAGCTGCGAGAGCTCGAACCCGTCGGTCGTGCGGGCGACGGCGTCGAGCCGCTCGCGTGAGGGCGATCCGTCCTCGGCCTCGGTCACGAGCAGGCACAGGCCCGGCTCGCTGCCTCGACCGACTCGGCCGCGGAGCTGATGCAGCTGGGAGACGCCGAACCGCTCGGCGTCGACGATGACCATGACGGTGGCGTTGGGGACGTCGACGCCGACCTCGACGACCGTCGTCGCGACCAGGACGTCGAGCTCCCCGCGCGAGAACGCCGACATGACGGCGTCCTTGTCGTCGGTGCCGAGACGGCCGTGCATCATGCCGACGCGCAGGCCGGCCAGCGGGCCCTGCTCCAGCTCCGCGTGCAGGTCGACGACACCACGCGGCTCGGTGGCGCCGGGGTCGGCGTCCTCCTTGGCACTGATGCGGGACGCCACGACGTAGGCCTGGCGTCCCTTGGCGACCTCCTCGCGGATGCGCTGCCACGCGCGATCGAGCCACGCGGGACGCTCGCGGACCGGCACGACCGTCGTCTGGATCGGCTGACGTCCCGCGGGCAGCTCACGCAGCGTCGACGTCTCGAGGTCGCCGAACACCGTCATCGCCACCGTGCGCGGGATCGGCGTGGCCGTCATGACGAGGGTGTGGGGCCTGACCTCGGCGCGGTCGACGAGCGCCGCCCGCTGCTCCACGCCGAACCGGTGCTGCTCGTCGACCACCAGCAGGCCAAGCTCGGCGAACTGCACGGTGTCCTGGATCAGGGCATGGGTGCCGATGACGATGCCGGCAGCACCCGACTGGACGTCGAGCAGCGCCCCCTGCCGGGCCTTCGCCCCCATCGAGCCCGTCAACAGCTGGACCCGGGTGGCACCCTCGGCCCCGCCGAGCATGCCGCCGGCGGCGAGGTCACCGAGCATCGTCGTGATCGAGCGGTGGTGCTGCGCTGCGAGCACCTCGGTCGGCGCCAGCAGCGCGGTCTGCGCTCCCGCGTCGACGACCTGCAGCATCGCGAGCAGAGCGACGATCGTCTTGCCCGAGCCGACCTCGCCCTGCAGCAGGCGGTGCATCGCGTGCTCGGACGAGAGCTCGGCGGCAAGCTCGTCGCCGACCGCGCGCTGCCCGGCGGTGAGGGTGAAGGGCAGCTGGGCGTCGAACGCGGCGAGCAGGCCGTCGGGACGCGCCGGGCGCGGGGTCGTCGGGTTGGCACCGGCCAGCCAGCGGCGCTGGGCCAGCGCGAGCTGGACGCCGAGGGCTTCGTCCCACGCGAGCCGCTTCTTCGCCGCTCCCCAGTGGGCCCGGTCCTCGGGCTCGTGCATCGCCCGCAGCGCGGTGTCGAGCGGCAGCAGTCCGCGGCGGCGACGCAGGTCGTCGTCGAGCGGGTCGGGCACCGGGTCGAGCACGAGCAGCGCCTGGTGGACGGCGTTGGACAGCACCCAGGTGCGCACCTGGTTGGTCGCGGGGTAGACGGGGATGAGCCGGCCGGCGTACATGTCGGCCGCGGTGTCGTCGAGCTCGTCGCCGGGCAGCAGCATGAACTCGGGATGCACCAGCTGACGGGTGCCGCGGAACTCGCCGACCTTGCCCGAGAACAGCCCCCGCTTGCCCGGCACCAGCGACTTGGCGCGGTACTGCGCTTTCCCGAAGAAGACGAGCTGCAGCGTCCCCTTGCCGTCGCTCACCACCACCTCGAGGCGCTGCCCCTTGCCGTAGCCGCCCTTCGGCAGGGCACTGCGGACCTCGGCCACGACGGTGACCTCGTCGTCGACCTGCAGCGACGCCAAGTCGGT
>JALRCA010000159.1 GCA_023257515.1 Aeromicrobium sp. | reverse complement strand
GCCGACGGCACGTTCGACGAGACGACGCAGCGCATCACCTTCAATGAGCAGGCGGACGGAACCGGCCAGAGTCTGACGGTGACCGGGGTGGTCGGATGCCTGGGGCAGTGGAAGAACGGTGGCAAGGCGAAGCTGGAGGGCACGTTGCAGCTGACGAGTCCGGATGGGCCGATCAACCTGCGCTGACGGCTCGACGCGGCCCGGAACTTGTCACGACGGTGACAGGTTCCGGGCCGTTCGACGTCCAGCCTCGGCAGTCGGTTGTCCGATCGGAGGGGCGTCGGTAGGCCTGTCCCATTCCTTCGCGCGACGGCGGAGGTGAACCGGAGGAGTGATCTTCATGAAGATGCGACGAGTCGTGGCGGGACTGGTTGCCATTGCGCTGGGCCTGGTGATGGGACCGGCGATGGCCTCGGGCAACAGCTACACGGTGGCGGTGGGTGGGAGCTCGACGAGCGGTGAGGCGACGTTCTCGGCAAGCACAGACTCGAGCCTCGCGTACTCCCTGGAGAAACCCGATGGCACGTTCCTGAACCTCACGTGTGCGTCCGCGAGCATCCCGAGCTCACCGAGCTCGATCGTTCACAAGGGCGTGAGCATCGTCGACATCGGCGAGATCACCAAGATGTACTTCAACAGCTGCACATGGCCAGGAGGGACCGCGACAGTGGTGACGAGTGGTGTCTGGAAGCTGCACGGAGTCTCCGGCGCGACCTCGGCGTCCACCGACACGGTCAGAGTGCACCTCGAGAACATCACCATCGCCTTCTCCACCGCGATCTGCAGCTACCGGGTGACCGGCGGTCTCGACGGGACGTTCAGCGAGTCGACCCAGAAGCTGACGATCGACGAGAAGGCCGACGGGGCCGGCCAGGAGGCGACGGTGACGAACGTCGTGGGATGCCTCGGGGGGGTCAAGAACAACGGGAAGTTCAAGCTGCAGGGGACGTTCTCGACGAGCGTCGCGGGAGGTTCCGTCAACCTGATGCCGTGAACGAGCTGGGGCCCGGGACTTGTCATGGACATGACAAGTCCCGGGCCCCTTCGCGTGCTGCGTCGTCGAGGGGTGTTGCTCCCAGCCGTGACGGTGGGTTTGGTCTGTGCCATCCCTCCGCGCTGGGTGGAGGCAGAAGGAGTGATGGTGATGAAGGTGCGACGAGTACTGGCGGGACTGGGTGCGGGCGTGCTGGTCCTGGTGATGGGGCCGGCGATGGCGACGGGCAACAGCTACACGGTGGCGGTGGGAGGGAGCTCGACGAGCGGGCAGGCGTCCTTCACGGCCTCCTCCGACGCCACGGTTCTCAACTGGGTTGAGAAGCCCGACGGCACGTTCAGCAGGTGGACGTGCGCCGCGAGTGCTGTGCCGGCAGGAAGTGGTTCTTTTGTCAGCAAGGGCACGAACTTGACCGACCTTGCGCAGCTGAAAGGTTTGACGATCACCACCTGCACATGGTTCGGCGGCAATCTGAACGCGTCGACGAGTGGGACGTGGACGATGCACGCGACGTCAGCGACGACGACCGCATCGACCGACAGCGTGAGTGTGCATCTCGAGAACGTCAACATCGGGTTCTCGAACGCGGTGTGCAGCTTTCGTGTCAGCGGAGGGTTCGACGGGACGTTCAACGAGGCGAACCAGAAGCTGACGATCGATGAGAAAGCCGACGGGACCGGGCAGGAGGCAACGGTGACGAACGTCGTCGGTTGCCTCGGGCAGCTCAAGAACAACGGCAAGTTCAAGTTTCAGGGAACGTTCTCGACGAGCGTCGCGGGAGGTGCTGTCAACATCCAGCCGTGAGACGGATCGGCCCGGGGATTGTCATCGGCATGACAATCCCCGGGCCTCGTTGCGTCCTTCGTCCTCGTGCCCGTTGCCGCCTGGCGTCACGGTCGGTTCATCTGTGACATCCCCTTCGCGCTGGGCGGAGGCAGGGTGGAGGAGTGATGGTGATGAAGGTGCGACGAGTGATGGCGGGACTGGGTGCGGGTGTGCTGGTCCTGGTGATGGGGCCGGCGATGGCGACGGGCAACAGCTACACGGTGGCGGTCGGGGGCAGCTCCGCGAGCAGCCAGGCTTCGTTCACCGCATCGTCGGATGGATCGATCAGCTATCAGACGGAGAAGCCGGACGGCACCTTCCTGAACTGGACGTGCGTCGCGGGCGCTGTGCCGGCCGGGAGTGGGTCTGTGGTCAACGCTGGCTCCGGTGTCGTCGACATCGCTCATCTGCATGGTGTGACCCTGACGGCCTGCGGTTCGTTTGGCGGCAATCTGGCGATGACGACCGCTGGAACGTGGACGATGCACGCGACGTCGCCGGTGACTAGCGCGTCGTCCGACAGCGTCTCCGTCCACCTCGAGAACGTGACGATCGTGGTCTCCAACCCGGTGTGCAGCTACCGAGTCACCGGTGGCCTCGACGGGTCGTTCAACGAGGCGACCCAGAAGCTGACGATCGATGAGAAGGCCGACGGGACGGGCCAATCAGCGACCGTCGCGAACGTCGTGGGGTGCCTGGGCCAAGTCATCAACGGTGGCAAGTTCAAGCTTCGGGCTACATTCTCGACCGTTACGTCGGGAGGCTCGATCAACCTCCTGCCGTGACGGGTTCGGCCCGGGGATTGTCATGCGCATGACAATCCCCGGGCCTTTTTCATGCCCTCGAACGGACGGGTCTTGCCGCCGTCGTCCCCGGTGTGTGGAACTTGTCGCGTGACACACGTCACGACCCATCTCAGTGATTGGAGTCATCCATGAAGATCAAGCACCTCGCAGCCGGAGCCGGCGTCGTCGGCCTCGTCCTCGCCGCCGGACCGGCCTTCGCCACCGGCAACAGCTACACCGTCGCCGTCGGCGGCAGCTCGACCGCGGGCACCGCGGCCGTGACCGCCACGTCGGACGCCGCGCTGGAGTTCTACGCCGAGAAGCCGGACGGCACCTTCCTCAAGCTCACCTGTGCGTCGAGCGCCGTTCCGTCGGGCTCGGGCTCGGTCGTCAACAAGGGCACCGGCATCACCGACGTCGCGAACCTGCAGGGCGTCACGTTCAGCACGTGCAGCGGTCCCGGCGGAACGCTGAACGTCACTACCTCGGGCACGTGGAAGCTCCACGGCACCAGCACGGCGACGTCGACCGCATCCGACACGATCCAGGGCCACATCGAGAACGTGACGGCGAACGCCAGCAACGCCGTGTGCTCGTTCACGGTGACCGGCGGCGCGGACGGCTCGTTCAGCGAGTCGACCCAGAAGCTGTCGGTCAACGAGCAGGCCAACGGCGTCGGCCAGGCCCTGACCGTCAGCGGTGTGTCCGGCTGCCTCGGCCAGATCAAGAACAACGGCAAGGCCAAGTTCATCGGCACCTACACCACCTCGGTGACCGGTGGCTCGGTGAACCTCCTGCCGTGATCCCGGCTGCGCGACCACAGCTCGCGTGACCACCTGGAGCCGGTCGTGGGGCGACTCACCCGCCCCGCGGCCGGCTCCACCCTTCTTCCCTCCCGCACCTCACTCCAGGAGCACTCCATGTCGCACTCCACCACCTCCCGCTGGCGCACCCGCGCGGCCGTCGTCGCCGCCGGTGCCGCCGTCGCCCTGATGCCCGTCGCCGCCCACGCCGCCACGATCGTGCCCATCCAGTACGACGCGCAGGGCACCTCGCACATCGCCAAGACCAACTCCGACGTCAAGCTCGGCCCGACCAAGCTGACGACGAACCTCGACATCGACACCGGTGACTTCACCGGCTCGCTGCCGCTGCCCGGCACGAGCACCTCGTTCAAGATCGCCGGCTTCCTGCCGACGGAGGCCAAGGTCGACTTCATCGAGGCGGCGCCGCTCACCGGTCACATCAACCTGGCCGACGACCGGGCCGAGGTCACCTCGACCGCGAAGTACTACATCAAGCTCTCCGACATCAAGGTCGCCGGCTTCCCGACGTTCCCGGGCGACAAGTGCAAGACCAAGCAGCCGGTCTCCATCCCCGTCGGCACCCGCCCCAACGAGGGCTTCGACCTCGTCAACGGCGGCACGCTCGTCGGCACGTTCACGATCGGCGAGTTCGAGAACTGCGGCATCAACACGGGCCTCATCAACAGCCTCGTGCCCGGTGGCGGCAACACCGTCACGATCAACGTCACCAACGGCGTCTTCCAGTAACACTCATCCCCCTGAAGGAGCACACATGTCCACGTCCACCCTCTCGCGCTGGCGCAACCGCGCCGGTGTGATCGCTGCCGGCGCCGCTGTCGCGCTCATGCCCACGGCGGCCCACGCAGCGACGATCGTGCCGATCAAGTACGACGCCGTCGGCACGTCGCACATCGCCAAGACGAACTCCGACGTCAAGCTCGGTCCCACGACCCTGACGACGAACCTCGACGTCGACACCGGTGACTTCACCGGCTCGCTGCCGCTGCCCGGCACGTCGACGAAGTTCAAGATCATCGGGTTCGTCCCGGTCGAGGCCAAGGTGGACTTCATCGAGGCGGCGCCGCTCACGGGCCACATCAACCTGGCCGAGGACCGCGCCGAGGTGACGTCGACGGCCAAGTACTACGTCAAGCTGTCGGACATCAAGGTCGCGGGACTCCCGACGTTCCCCGGTGACAAGTGCAAGACGAAGCAGCCCGTGTCGATCCCGGTCGGCACCCGTCCCAACGAGGGCTTCGACCTCGTCAACGGCGGGCGTCTCGTGGGCACCTACACGATCGGCGACTTCGAGAACTGCGGCATCAACACGGGCCTCATCAACCTGCTCGTGCCCGGCGGTGGCAACACCGTCGACATCACGGTGTCGAACGGCGTGTTCCAGTAAGACGCCCCGTCCCCACGGCGACGGCCCCGCACCTGATGGTGCGGGGCCGTTGTCGACGTCCGGCGCATGTGGACACGGGGCGAGAATGGGTGTGGACGAAGCCTTGGCGGATCGCTACGTATCGGTATCATGTTCAGTGGGTGGGCCCGGATCGCGCGGCTTTCCAATCACTGAGCTCACATGCGGTCCGGGTCCACCCGCTGCGCCCCACGGGCGCCCGACCATCGAGGGTCAGGCGCTCGCTCGGCGCCAACGCAGGATGCTCGACTCCAAGGCGATCAGGAGAATCGCGGTCTGCGAAGGATCGTGCAGCCGGGCGCCGAACAGGTCGCCGAGGCGACGCAGACGATGGCGCACGGTCTGGTCGTGGACGCCGAGGCGAGCCGCCAGGCTGGGCGCACTGTCGTGCGTCTGGAGCCAGAGCAGCATGGTCTCGGCGAGCGCCATGCGGCGCTTCTGGGTCTGAGCCAGCAGCGGTGCGAGCACGGAGTCGTCGGAAGCTTGGCGCAGGGCCGGGTCGGCGTGCAGGCACAGCAAGGTCTGGTGCTGCTCGCAGTCGACGACCCGGTGCTCGGGGACCTCGATGAGGCCCTCGCCGACGAGCTCGAACCCCCGGGTGGCCCAGCGGATCGCGTCGTGAGCCTGGACGCGCTTGACGCCCCAGGAGATCGCGACGGTCTGTCGGGTCGACCGGGCGGCCACGCGAGCCGCGGCGTGCGTCGTCTCCGTCGCGGCGACCAGGATGAGGCAGTCGTCGCGCACCCCCACGAGGGTGTCGGGTCGGGCCGACATGAGGTCGGCGGCCGCGTCGGTCGCCTCGGTCACGGCGACCGCGACCTCGTCGGGCATCGTCCACGAACATCGCGCGGCGAGCGCGTCGATGTCGGCGGCCGGTGCGCCGTCGATGATGGCCACGAGCAGGCGGCTGCGCAGCTTCTCGAGGTCGCGGTTCGCGTCGCGGCGGTACTCCATGTAGCCCAGGACGGCCTGCTCGAACAGGATGTTCTGGTAGGCCAGCAGCGAGTCACCGAGCTGGGCGACGACCTTGTCGGGCTGACCCATCTCGTGGGTGGCGTCGCGCAGGTCGGTCCACGACTCGTGCGTCGCGATCTGGTGCGCGGCGCGCATCGCGTCGAGGTTGTGCCCGGTCTGGGCCTGGTAGCGGCCGAGCCAGCGGTAGAACGCGTAGACGTCAGCCGGCGAGGTCGGGGCGCCGGCGGCGGCCTCGATGAACAGGCCGACCGCCTGGTCGATGGCCTCGGCGATGCCGAGAGGGATGTTCGGGTCGTCGGCCTGGGCGAAGGCGGCGACCTCGCGCATGGTGCGCTTGACGATCCGTTCGGTCAGGGCCGGCGCCAGGGGCCGGTAGGCGGCCATCACGTCGACGGGGATCTCCGGCATGGAGAGCGACTCGCGTAGTGGTGCGCGGCGCTTGCTCCGGTGATTCGGTCGTTCCGTGGTCGAGGCTGTCATGAGTACCTCCCGATCTGCCTCCGCACGTCGACCGGCAAGGCGGGGCGCCGGCGACATGTCCCTCAGGGTTCAGTCATAGGCAGCGCCCACGTCGTCAGTCCAGACCCTCGGTGCCAATCGGACGAACACGCCGGAAAGTTGTGACGTGGATGACAAAATCCGCTGTCCCCGGGTGGTTGAACGGTGAACCGCCCGCTGTGGTGCTCGGGACCGAGGGTCGGCAGGTCGGCCGCTCAGGGTCCGTGGATGCAGCGGGACCCTTCGACGGGCTCGGGGTCCGCGACGCTCAGGGGTGCAGGAGGTCGAGGGGGTCGACGCCGAGACGGTCGGCGAGGTGCTCGAGGGTGTCGAGCGTCAGGTTGCGCTCGCCGCGCTCGACGGCGCCCAGGTAGGTGCGGTGATAGCCGAGCTGGTCGGCCAAGGCCTCCTGGCTGATGCCGAGAGACTCGCGGTGCTCGCGGAGCCGGCGGCCGAGGGTGCGTCGCAGGTCGTGGGTCACGCAGAGACCCTGACCCAGTGCGACTCATCGGTCGACAGACTCATGAGTAGCATCATGGCCCCGCTGCTACTCCTCGGCGACCTCGCGCAACGTCTCGATCAGGCGACGGGCGCCCTCCGGCGTGACCACGAGGTGCTGGCGCGCCCGGTCGGGCTCGCCGACGTAGATCCAGTCCTCGCTCGTGCCGTGACGACGCGTCCGCACCGCCAGGAGCTCGGTCGGCACCGCCTCGTACGACGACGCGCCCGGAGGTCGGATCCCCAGCAGGAGCGGTACGTAGCGGGGTCTGCCGTCATGGTGGCGGTCATCGGGTGGATCGCCCTCGTGGTGCGCGCTCGCGCACCACGGCGGGCAGGTGTCCCGCTGCCAGCTCGGCCGTTCGACGTCCACGTCTGTCCCCGTTCGATGTGCCCCACCTGCCGCATGTCGGTCGATGCTAGGTCGCTCCACCGACGCCCCCATGATGCGACTCATCAGTAGCATCTCGCGCTCCAGACCGGCTTCCGGCCCGAAAGTTGTCATGCGCCTGACAAGAATTGGCCGACGCGGGGGGTCGGGGGCGGCCGGTGGTGGAACTGTGCCCTGTGACACACATACGGTCCTCGGAGGCGTCGGCCTTTGCTTGGGGGCGGGGACCGGCGCCGCCTACTTCAGCACTCCGGAGGGAGCCCCATGGGCGGCAGCGTCGAGGTCCACGGTCTGACCAAGACCTATGGACGGCAGAACATCTGGCGCGACGTGTCGGTGACGCTGCCCCCCGGCGAGATCACCGCCCTCCTCGGTCCTTCCGGCACCGGCAAGTCGGTGTTCCTCAAGTCGCTCATGGGCATCGTCGATCCCGAGGGCGGCGAGATCCTCATCGACGGCGTCGACATGGTCACCGCCAAGGAGTCGCACCGCCTCGAGCTGCGCAAGAAGTTCGGCGTGCTGTTCCAGGACGGCGCACTGTTCGGCTCGATGAACGTCTACGACAACGTCGCCTTCCCTCTGCGCGAGCACACGCGCCTGGGTGAGGAGCAGATCCGCCAGATCGTGCTCGACCGTCTCGACATGGTCGGCCTGCTCGGCACCGAGGAGAAGCTGCCGGGCGAGATCTCCGGCGGCATGAAGAAGCGTGCCGGCCTGGCCCGGGCACTCGTGACGGACCCCGAGATCATCCTGATCGACGAGCCGGACTCGGGTCTCGACCCGGTCCGCACCTCGAACCTCGCCCAGCTGCTCGTCGAGGTCAACACGACGACCGACGCCACGATGCTGGTCGTCACGCACAACATCGAGCTCGCGCGCACCCTGCCGGACAACCTGGGCATGCTGTACCGCCGCGAGCTGGTGATGTTCGGCCCGCGTGAGGAGTTCCTGCTCACCGACCACCCGGTCGTCTCGCAGTTCATGAGCGGTGACCCCGAAGGTCCGATCGGCATGAGCGAGGAGACGGACCACCGCAGCGCCGATCTGTTCGAGGGCCCCATCGACTACCCCGACGGCGGCGTGGGCCTGCGCCACGCCGGTGCCCGCGCCATCGAGGTGCTGCCGCGCCAGCTCGAGCCCCGGTCGGGCGCCGTGCGTCCCGCCGCGCAGCGCCACCGCGAGCGCGTGGCCGCGGGGCAGGCGCCCCTGTACGTCGCCGACGACGAGGAGAAGGACCGAGTCCGTCCCGTCCTCGGCCTCGGAGTCGTCGGACGCGGCCTGACCGCGACCGGCGACGTCTTCGCGCTCGCGCTCGACACCGCCCGCGCGACGTTCCGACGCCCCTTCGCCGGCCGCGAGTCGCTCGAGCAGTTCTGGTTCGTCGTCAGCGTCTCGTGGGTGCCGGCGATCCTCGTCGCCATCCCGTTCGGCGCGGTCATCGCGCTGCAGCTCGGCACGCTCACCGTCCAGGTCGGCGCCCAGTCGTTCACGGGCGCCGCGAGCGTGCTCGCGGTCGTGCAGCAGGCCGCGCCCATCGTCACCACGCTCGTCATCGCCGGGGCCGGTGGTGCCGCCATCTGCGCGGACCTTGGGTCGCGG
Source organism: Aeromicrobium sp. (assembly GCA_023257515.1). GTDB lineage: Bacteria > Actinomycetota > Actinomycetes > Propionibacteriales > Nocardioidaceae > Aeromicrobium. The sequence continues at coordinate 15,570 of JALRCA010000159.1, read as the reverse complement.
CGCATCCGCGACGAGATCGACGCCATGAAGGTCATCGGCGTCTCGCCCATCCAGCGCCTCGTGGTGCCCCGCGTCCTCGCCTGCATCGGCGCAGCGGTCCTGCTCAACGGCCTCGTCTCGGTCGTCGGCGTGCTGGGTGGCTACTTCTTCAACGTCATCGTGCAGGGCGGCACCCCGGGTGCCTACCTCGCGAGCTTCACGGCCCTCGCGCAGCTCTCCGACCTGTGGGTCGGCGAGCTCAAGGCCGTGATCTTCGGCTTCATCGCCGGCATCATCGCGTGCCACCGCGGCCTCAACACCGCGCCGGGGCCCAAGGGCGTCGGCGACTCGGTCAACCAGTCGGTCGTCGTGACGTTCCTGCTGCTGTTCTTCGTCAACTTCGTCATCACCACGCTGTACCTGCAGCTGGTGCCCGGAAAGGGGGCCTGACGTGGCCAGCGCCGACGCACCAGGAGACCTCGGGCCGCAGCCCCGCTGGTACGACAAGCCCCTCAACCGCCTCGCCGAGACCGGCCAGGAGCTCCGGTTCCACGGCCGTGTGCTCGCGTGGGTCCCCGCCACGATCCGCCGCTACCCCAAGGACGTGCTGCGCCTGCTGTCCGAGGTCAGCTTCGGCTCCGGCGCGCTCGCCGTGATCGGCGGCACGATCGGCGTCATGCTCGGCATGACGCTGTTCGTCGGCAGCGTCGTCGGCATGCAGGGCTACGCCGCGCTCGACCAGATCGGCACCTCGACGCTCAACGGGTTCATCTCCGCCTACTTCAACACCCGCGAGATCGCGCCGCTCGTGGCTGCGCTCGCCCTGTCGGCCACCGTCGGCTCCGGCTTCACCGCCCAGCTCGGTGCCATGCGCATCAACGAGGAGGTCGACGCCCTCACGGTCATGGCCGTGCCGAGCGTGCCGTACCTCGTCACGACGCGCGTCGTCGCCGGGTTCATCGCGATCATCCCGCTCTACGTCGTCGGCCTGCTCACGTCGTACGCGGGAGCCCGCTTCATCACGACGATCCTCTACGGACAGTCGGCGGGTACGTACGACCACTACTTCAACCTGTTCCTGCCGCCGATCGACATCCTGCTGTCGTTCGTCAAGGTGATGATCTTCTCGGTCATCATCATCTTGATCCACTGCCACCTGGGCTTCACGGCCAAGGGCGGACCGGCCGGCGTCGGCATCGCCGTCGGCACGGCGGTGCGGCGCAGCATCGTGACCGTCGCGATCCTCGACCTGGTGCTCTCCATGGCGCTGTGGGGGTCCACGACGACCGTGAGGATCGCCGGATGAGCCCACGCAAGCAGACCTCGCGTGGCGTGGACGCCACGATCGGTCTGGTCTACTTCGCCCTGATCGCCGCCTTCATCGGTGCCGCGGTCCTGATCTACGACCGCGCGTTCGTCAGGAGCGTCGACGTGGACCTGCGCACCGACACCGTCGGCAGCGCTTTGCAGAAGGGCTCGGACGTCAAGCTGCACGGCGTCCCGGTCGGCGAGGTCACCAAGATCCAGACCGCGAGCGACGGCGCCGTGCTGACGCTCGCCCTCAAGCCGGCCGCCGCCCAGGAGCTGTCGACCGACACGACCGCCCGGCTGCTGCCCAAGACGCTGTTCGGCGAGCGCTACGTCTCGCTGCAGCGCGGCAGCGGGGGCGGCGAGCTGTCCAACGGCGACGTCATCCAGCAGGACACGTCGCACGACGCCGCCGAGCTCCAGAAGGTGCTCGACGGCCTGCTGCCCCTGCTGCAGTCGATCGAGCCCGACAAGCTGCAGGCCAGCCTCAACGAGCTCGCCACGATGCTGCGCGGCCAGGGCACCGAGCTCGGCGACACGCTGCAGGACTGGGGTGACTACCTGACCAAGCTGCAGCCGCACGTGCCGCAGCTGGCCGAGGACTTCGACAAGCTCGCGCGCGTGGCCGACACCTACGCCGACGCCGCGCCCGACCTGCTCAACGCGCTCGACTCGCTCACCACCACGTCGCGCACCGTCGTCGCCCAGCGCGCGGTGCTGACCGACGTCTACCAGCGGGTCATCGCCTCGTCCGACACCACGCGCGGGTTCGTCGAGGACAACGAGAAGACCATCACGATCCTGTCGCGCGAGAGCCGCAAGGCGCTCGAGGCCGCAGCGCCGCACGCGCGTGTGTTCCCGTGCCTGCTGCGCGCGTTCCGCCAGTACATCCCCCAGATGGACAAGAGCCTCGGCAAGGGCACCAACGAGCCCGGCATGCACGTCACGCTCAACGTCAGCAAGCCCGAGCGCGCCTATCGGGCCGGCGTGGACACACCGCGCTTCACCGGTGGGCAGTCCAAGTGCCCGTACGTGCCGAGCAGCGCGCGGCGGTCCTCGACCGCCTCGGCGAGCGCGAGCGGTGAGCCCGAGGCGATCGCGCCCCCGCAGTTCCGCGCGCAGGGTGCGGCCGTGGAGTCCGAGGGCCTCGGCCAGCAGAACTCCAAGGCCGAGAACCAGCTGATCGCCGAGCTCGTCGCACCGACGCAGGACATGGCGCCGAACGACTACCCCGACTGGAGCAGCCTGCTGCTCGGTCCGGCACTGCGAGGGACGAAGGTGACACTGCGATGAGGGCCATCATCATCAAGAGCATCGTGTTCACGCTCGTCACGGTCTCGGCCACGGCGGCGCTGGCCGGCACGATCCGCAACTCGAGCTCCGGCTCGAACACGACCTACAGTGCCGTGTTCTCCGACGCCACGAGCCTGAACAAGGGCGACGACGTACGCATGGCCGGCGTCAAGGTCGGCACGGTCAAGAAGATCGAGGTCAAGGACAAGCGCCTGGCCGGCGTCGAGTTCACCGTCCAGGACGCCGTGGCCCTGCCGCGCGGCACGGTCGCCCAGCTGCGGTTCCGCAACCTGGTCGGTCAGCGGTACATCTCGCTCGACCCGCCCGAGGAGGGCTCGGTCGGCACGCTGGCCAAGGGCCACGACTTCACGCTGCAGGAGACGCGTCCCGCACTCGACCTGACGATGCTGTTCAACGGCTTCCAGCCGCTGCTGCAGTTCCTCGACCCCGACGACGTCAACGCGTTGAGCGGTCAGATCATCGCCGTGTTCCAGGGCGAGGGCGCCACCGTCGAGGGCCTGCTCTCCAGCACCGCGAGCCTCACCTCGACGCTGGCCAAGAAGGACAAGGTCATCGGCGAGCTCATCAAGAACCTGAGCTCGGTGCTCAAGACCGTCAACGACCGCTCCGACCAGCTCGACAGCACGATCATCACGCTGCAGCGACTCGTCTCGGGCCTCGCCGAGGACCGCAAGACGATCGGCAGCACCCTCGACGGGATGGGCAGCCTGACCAGCAGCGTCGCCGACCTGCTCGAGGAGGGCCGCGCGCCGCTCAAGGGCTCGATCGCGTCGCTGCGCGTGCTGTCCAAGCAGCTGGCCGACTCCGAGCAGGTGCTCGACCGCTTCTTCCGCACGCTGCCGATCAAGCTCGACCGGATCGGCCGCCTCGCCTCCTACGGCTCGTGGCTCAACTTCTACGAGTGCCAGATCAAGGGCACGATCCCCAAGCCCGAGGGTTACTTCGGTGACCTGGGTGCCCAGCCGATTGCCGACAGGTGCCGCCCATGAGCAACACGAACGAGCAGCCGCCCGTCGCCGGCGGACGCATCGAGGGACCACGCCGTGCGCTGCGCTCCTACCCCGTCGCGTTCGCCGAGCGCAACAAGATCACGATCGCCGTCGTCGGGCTCGTGGTCATGGTCCTGACGTTCCTGGTGACGTTCAACGCCGAGGCGATGCCGGTCATCGGCGGCGGTTCCAAGCACACGGCGTACTTCGCCGAGGGCGGGGGACTCAAGCCCGGCAACGAGGTGCGGGTCGCGGGTGTCAAGGTCGGCAAGGTGACCGACATCGAGCTCGACGGCGACAGGGTCAAGGTCACGTTCCGGGCCAAGGACGTCGAGCTGGGCTCGCAGACGCGCGCCGCGATCAAGGTCAAGACCACCCTCGGCCAGAAGTTCCTGTCGCTCGACCCGCTCGGTGTCGGTGAGCTCGAGGGCGCCATCCCGGTCTCGCGCACCACGACGCCCTACGACGTCAACGCCGCGTTCTCGGACCTGTCCGCCGCGGTCGGCGAGATCGACACCCCGCAGCTCGAGCAGAGCCTCGACGTCCTGTCGACGGCGTTCAAGAACACGCCGGCCTCGGTCCGCAAGACCATCTCGGGCCTGACCGACCTGTCGAAGGTCGTGTCCAAGCGCGACGAGGAGCTCGCGACGTTGCTCAAGGCGACCCGCGACGTCTCCGGGACGCTCAAGGACCGCAACGCCGAGTTCGAGCGACTCCTGCAGGACGGCAACAGCCTGCTCGACGAGCTCGCCCAGCGTCGCCAGACCGTGCAGGCGCTCCTCGACGGCACCGCACGCCTCGGCACGCAGCTCCAGGGCCTCGTGCGCGACAACGAGAAGCAGATCCAGCCGGCGCTGGACCGCCTCGACGACGTCGCAGAGATCCTGCAGCGCAACCAGAACCGGCTCGAGTCGGCACTCAAGAAGCTCGGCCCCTACTACCGGGCCATCACCTCGACGCTCGGCAACGGGCCGTGGGTCGACGCCTACATCTGCGGTCTGTTCGACAAGGACGGCGCGCCGCTGCTCGAGAACGACGTCAAGCGGAACTGCTCGCCCAAGAAGGGAGGCGGACGATGACCCGCCGCACGCTCGTCGGCGCCCTCGTGCTCGCCCTGCTGCTCGTGGGGGCCATCGGATGGCGCGCGACCGCCGACCGGGGCACCACCACGTTCTCGGCCATGTTCGACTCCTCCGTGGGCCTCTACCCGGGCTCGGACGTGCAGGTGCTGGGCGTCCCGGTCGGACGGGTCGTCTCGGTGCAGCCGCAGGCCTCGGGCGTCGAGGTGACGATGCGACTCGACCGCGACACCGACGTCGCGGCCGACACCGCGGCGGTCATCGTCGCGCCGACCCTGGTCTCGGACCGGTTCGTGCAGCTCACGTCGCCCTACAAGGGCGGCGCCAAGCTCCAGGACGGCGCACAGCTGCCCGCGAGCCGCACCGCGGTGCCGGTCGAGATCGACGACTTGTACGCGAGCCTGACCGACATCAGCCAGAAGCTCGGTCCGCGCGGAGCGAACCGCGACGGTGCGCTGTCGGACTTCCTGACCGTCGCCGACCGCAACCTGCGCGGCCAGGGCACCAACCTGAACCAGCTGATCGGCGAGTTCGGCAAGGCCTCCGGCACCCTCGCCGACAGCGGAGACGACCTGTTCGCCACGATCGCGAACGTCAAGTCCTTCAACGACATGCTCGTGCGCAACGACCAGTCCGTCGCCAGCATCAACCGCCAGTTCGCCGAGGTGACCGACTACCTCGCCGACGACAGCGACGACCTCGCGGCGGCGATCAAGAACCTGGGCGACGCGCTCGCGATCGTCGACGACTTCATCAGGGACAACCGCGGTCACCTCAAGACGAGCGTCGAGAACCTGCAGGGTCCGACGCGTGTGCTGGTGAACCAGAAGAAGTCGCTCGAGGAGTCGGTGCGGCTCATCCCGCTCACGCTGCAGAACTTCCTGCGCGCCTACAACCCGAACATGAAGGCGCTCAACGGCCGCGGCAACCTGAACGAGGCCTCGATCTGGGCTCCCGGCTCCAAGAGCGCGTCGAGCTCCTCGAGCTCGTCCCCGGGGTCGTCCGGTGGGTCCTCGGCGCCGAACCTGATCCCGGGGGTGGACCGATGAGGAACCTCAGGCTGCTCGTCGCGGTCGTCGCGATCGCACTCCTCGGTGGGTGCGGCGTGTTCGGCCAGGGCGTCTACGACACGCCGCTGCCCGGCGGCGCCGACGTCGGCTCCAAACCGATCACGCTCACGGCGGACTTCGAGGACGTGCTCGACCTCGTGCCCCAGTCGAGCGTGCGCGTCGACAACGTCGCCGTCGGTCGCGTGTCCAAGATCCGCCTCAACGAGGGCGGACGCAGCGCGCGGGTGACGCTCGTGGTCAACCGCAGGACCGACCTGCCGGCCGGCACGACGGCCCGCCTGCAGCAGACGTCGCTGCTCGGTGAGAAGTACGTCGCCCTCGTGCGGCCCGAGCAGCCCGTCGCCGGCCCGGCGCTCGCGAGCGGCGACCGCATCGGCCTGGCCGAGACGTCGCAGGCCGCCGAGGTCGAGCAGGTGCTGGGTGCGCTGTCGACCGTGCTCAACGGAGGCGGCATCGGCCAGTTCCAGGAGATCTCGCGCGAGCTGCAGAAGGTCTCCGACGGCAGGCCCGAGGAGATCCGCGCCTTCCTGACGCAGGTCAAGGGATTCGTCTCCACGCTCGACGAGCGCAAGGAGTCGATCACGGCGGCGATCGACGGGTTGGCCAAGCTGTCGGCCAACCTCGACAAGGACCGCGGCAAGATCGAGTCGGCCCTCGACGGGCTCGAGCCGGGCATGCGGGTCATCGCCGACCAGCGCACCCAGCTCGTCGACATGCTGCGCGCGCTCGACCGGCTGTCCGCCGTCACGGTCCGCACGCTCGACCGCTCCCAGGACGACATCGTGGGCTCGCTCAAGTCGCTCGAACCGGTCATCACCCAGCTGGCCAAGGCTGGGTCGGACCTGCCGAACTCCCTCGAGATCCTGCTGACCTACCCCTTCCCGGACTCGGTGCTCGGCGCGATCAAGGGCGACTACATGAACCTGTTCGTCGTCACGAACTTCCGGTCGCTGCCGGCCGGTTGCGGCGCCATGGGCTGCTCGTGGCCGCAGGTCGAGGACCCGAACTACCCGGCGGACCCGGGCGCGATGCGCAAGGGCCAGGCCCGGCGGCTGCCGAACCTGCTGCCACCGACGTCGTCGCCGGCACCCGGCTCCCCGTCGCCCACGATGCCGGTGCCGCGCAAGAACGCGCCGAAGCCCAAGCCCTCCCCGAGCCCGTCGTCGAGCAGCAGCTCATCCGCGCCGGTGCCGACCGCGCTGCCGCAGGACGGTGATGAGTGATGTTGACCGGACGCACCAAGATCCAGCTCGTGGTGTTCGTGATCGTCGCGCTCGTGGGCACGTCCTACCTGGGCGCGCGCTACGTCGGCATCGATCCCTTCGGATCGGGCTACACCGTCAAGGCGACGCTGCCCGACGCGGGCGGCACGTTCGACAACGGCGAGGTCACCTACCGCGGCGTCCCGGTCGGGCGCATCGGCGACCTCAAGGCCACGCCCGACGGCGTGAGCGTCGAGCTCAAGATCGACGGCGGAGCGCCGCGCATCCCGAGCGACGTGAGCCTCAAGGTCGCCAACCGCTCCGCGATCGGCGAGCAGTACATCGACCTGCAGGGTGGTAGCAGCTCGGCGGACGCCCTGACCGGTGGCGACAAGCTCAGCGGCGGTGCCTCCTCGCAGCCGCCGCCGGTCGACGACGTGATCCGCTCCGGCACCGAGTTCGTCGACTCCGTGCCGGCGGACTCCCTGACCTCGGTCATCGACGAGACCTACGACGCCACCCAGGGCGTGAGCGACGACTTCCGCACCCTGCTCGAGACGTCGCAGCGCTTCCACCGCTCGGCCGATCGCAACTTCGTGGCGACGCGGGGACTCATCGAGAACTCCGACCGCGTCCTGACGACGCAGGAGAACGCCTCGCAGAGCATCCTGTCCTTCAGCCAGGACCTCGACACGATCGCCACGACGCTCAAGGGCAGCGACGGCGACCTGCGGGCGCTCATCGACTCCTCGCCGGCCGCGGCGCGCGAGCTCGACTCGCTGTTCCGCCAGGTAGGTCGTCCGCTCGGGGTGCTGCTGGCCAACCTCGTGACCCCGGCGCAGGTGTTCGGCATCAACTCGGCCGGCGTCGAGGACGCGCTCGTGCGCGCGCCGCAGGCCGTCAGCATCGGGTGGACCGTCAACGGTGCCGCCCACGGCCGGATCAACCTGGCGCTCGCGCAGACCTACTTCAACCCGCTGCCCTGCACGACGGGATACGGCGGCACCAAGCTGCGCGACGGCCTGTCCACCAAGGGCGGGGCGCCGTTCAACCTGTCGGCGGGCTGCCGCTCGGGCGACAAGAACTCCAACGTCCGCGGGCCCAAGGGCGCGCCGAAGCTCGGCGCCCTGTCCAACGGATCGCCGCGCGCAGCCGACGTGACGATGGCCGACTCCCTGTCCGACCTCCTCGGTGGTGCACGATGAGCCTGCACGATGGCAGCACATCGGCATCGACCAAGGGGGATCACAGGTGACGGACGAGAAGGAGCCCGTCGAGCCGGAGCAGTCCGGCGAGGACACGCCGCAGGACGCGGACGACACACAGGAGCCGGCGGACGAGACGCCGCAGGAGCCCGGGACCGCCGACGACGCCACGGAGGCCGAGGACGCTGACAAGGCCGACGAGGCTGAGGCCGACGAGGCAGGGCCCGACGAGGCAGGGAAGGCCGAGGAGTCCGGCAGCAAGCGGATCACGACGCCCGTCCTGATCGGCCTCCTGGTCGCGCTGCTGCTCGGCATCAGCGGCGGCGTGGCGTGGTGGAGCGCCGCGCACAGCGAGGACCTGGAGGCTGCGAGCGATCGCGACGCGGTGCTGGTCGCGGCCAAGCAGCACATCGCGACGCTCAACACGCTCGACTACCGCAAGGTGGACGCCGGGCTCAAGGCCTGGACCTCGGTCACGACGGGCACGCTCAAGGACCAGTTCTCCTCGATCTCGGCCGACGACCGCAAGCTGCTCGCGGACCAGAAGAAGATCTCGACCGGCAAGGTCGTCGACGCGGCGGTGCTCGAGGTCGACGGCGCCAGCGCCCGCGTCATCGCCTCGGTCGAGGTCGAGGTCCGCGACGGCAAGGACCTGTCGAAGGATCCCAGCATCAAGCGCAACCGCTTCAGTGCCGACCTGACCCGCTCGGGCGGGACCTGGAAGCTCGACACCCTCCAGCAGGTGGCGGTGGACCTGTCATGAAGAACGTCAAGACCCTCGTCCTGGCGGTCGTCGCCGTGGCCGCGATCGCCGTCGGTGTCGTCGGCTGGTGGCAGTACGTCGACCTGACCTCCGCCAAGGGCGCCGACAACGAGGCACTCGTGAGCGCCAAGAACACCTCGACCGTGCAGTCGGAGGTCTCGCAGGCGCTCGAGAAGGTGTTGAGCTACGACTACTCCGATCCTCAGACGACCCAGCAGGCCGCCGAGAAGCTGCTCAGCGGCGACGCCCGCAAGGAGTACGACACGCTGTTCGCGGCGCTGCAGAAGCAGGCGCCCGGCCAGAAGCTCGTGCTGACCGCCAAGGTGTCGGCGGCCGGCGTGAAGGACCTCACCGACAGCAAGGCGACGCTGCTGGTGTTCGTCGACCAGAGCAGTCGCCGTGCGGGTGAGGACCAGGCCAACGTGTCGGCGGCTCAGCTCGCCATCACCGCCCGCAAGGGCTCCACGGGCGGCTGGACCATCACGGGACTGCGACCGCTCTGACCCGGACCGGCCCGGGTCACGTCCCTCACTCCCTCCGACGTGGCCCGGCGCCGCCGGGACGAAAGATTCTGCCTCCCGCACGGCGGGCCGTCGGCGACGGAGGATTCTGCATCGCGCACGACCGGTCGTGCGGAAGGCAGCATCCTCCGTTCCCCCGGGGCCTCCCGGACGCGACCGCGCGCGACTAGGTTGAGGCCGTGTTCTCCAAGATCCTGGTGGCCAACCGCGGCGAGATCGCGATCCGTGCCTTCCGCGCGGCGCACGAGCTGGGCGCCACGACCGTCGCCGTGTTCCCCCACGAGGACCGCGGGTCCGAGCACCGCGTCCGCGCGGACGAGGCCTACGAGGTGGGGGAGCGTGGCCACCCCGTCCGGGCCTACCTGGATCCTGAGACCATCGTCGAGGTCGCGGTGCGTGCCGGCGCCGACGCGGTCTACCCCGGCTACGGATTCCTCTCGGAGAACCCCGACCTGGCCGAGGCGTGCGCGCGGGCCGGCGTCACGTTCATCGGTCCTGCGCGCGAGGTCCTGGAGCTGACGGGCAACAAGGCGCGCGCGATCGCCGCGGCGCACGAGGCCGGCGTCCCGACGCTCGCCAGCGTCCCGCCGTCGGCCGACGTGGACGAGCTGGTCGAGGCGGCGGGGAGCCTGACCTACCCGCTCTTCGTCAAGGCGGTCGCGGGGGGCGGTGGCCGCGGCATGCGCCGGGTCGACGACCCTGCGCGCCTGCGTGACTCGATCGAGGCGGCGATGCGCGAGGCGGACGGGGCGTTCGGTGACCCCACGTGCTTCGTCGAGGAGGCGGTCGTCGGTGCCCGCCACATCGAGGTGCAGGTCCTGGCCGACACGCACGGCAGCGTCGTGCACCTGCGCGAACGCGACTGCTCGGTGCAGCGACGGCACCAGAAGGTGGTCGAGATCGCTCCGGCGCCGTTCCTCGACGAGTCGACGCGCGAGGCGATGTGCGCCGACGCCGTCCGCTTCGCCCGGCACATCGGCTACTCGTGCGCCGGCACGGTCGAGTTCCTGCTCGGTGCCGACGGCCGCTACGTCTTCATCGAGATGAACCCCCGCATCCAGGTCGAGCACACGGTCACGGAGGAGGTCACCGGCGTCGACCTGGTGCAGGCGCAGATGCGCATCGCCGACGGCGCGACGCTCGCCGACCTGGGGCTCGACGACCAGGACGCGATCACCGTGCGCGGGTTCGCGCTGCAGTGCCGCATCACGACCGAGGACCCCGCCAACGGCTTCCGGCCCGACACCGGCACGATCTCGGCCTACCGCTCGCCCGGTGGTCCCGGGGTGCGACTCGACGGCGGCACGATCTACACCGGCGCGGAGGTCAGCGCCCACTTCGACTCGATGCTCAGCAAGATGACGTGCCGGGGGCCCGACTTCGCCACCACCGTGCGACGGGCGCAACGGGCGCTGCGCGAGTTCACGATCGGCGGGGTCGCGACCAACGTGACGTTCCTGCAGGGCCTGCTCGCGCACCCCGACTTCACCGCGGGTCCCAGCTCGACGTCGTTCATCGAGGACCACCCGGCCTTGCTCGAGGCGCGCGCCCCGGTCGAGGAGCCGGAGAAGCTCCTCGCCTACCTCGCCGACGTCACGGTCAACCGACCGCACGGCGAGGCGCCGGTCAGCGTCGAGCCGCGCACCAAGCTGCCCGCCGTCCCGCGCAGCGGGCCGGTCGACCAAGCGCCCCCGGACGGCTCCCGTCAGCGCCTGCTCAGCCTCGGTCCCGAGGCCTGGGCCCGCGACCTGCGCGAGTCCGGCACCGTGGGCGTCACCGACACGACGTTCCGCGACGCTCACCAGTCGCTCCTCGCGACGCGTCTGCGCACCACGGACCTCGTGGCGGCCGCGCCCGTCGTCGCCCACACCCTGCCGCAGCTGCTGAGCGTCGAGGCGTGGGGCGGCGCGACCTACGACGTGGCGCTGCGGTTCCTCAAGGAGGACCCGTGGGACCGGCTCGCGGCCCTGCGCGAGGCCATGCCCAACCTGTGCCTGCAGATGTTGCTGCGCGGCCGCAACACGGTCGGCTACACGCCGTACCCGGAGGCCGTGACGACGGCGTTCGTGGCCGAGGCGACCGCGACCGGCATCGACGTGTTCCGCATCTTCGACGCGCTCAACGACGTGGAGCAGATGCGTCCGGCGATCGACGCCGTCCGGGAGGGTGGGACGGCGGTCGCCGAGGTCGCGCTCTGCTACACCGGCGACCTGTCGGACCCGGGGGAGCGGCTCTACACGCTCGACTACTACCTCTCGCTCGCCGAGCGGATCGTCGAGGCGGGTGCCCACGTGCTCGCGATCAAGGACATGGCCGGGCTGCTGCGGGCTCCGGCCGCGCGCACGCTGGTCTCGGCACTGCGCTCGCGGTTCGACCTGCCCGTGCACCTGCACACCCACGACACGCCGGGAGGTCAGCTCGCGACGCTGACCGCGGCGATCGACGCGGGCGTCGATGCCGTGGACGCCGCCTCGGCCGCGCTGGCGGGCACGACGTCTCAGCCGGCGATGTCCGCGCTCGTGGCGGCGACGGACCACACGGAGCGGCCCACCGGCCTGGACATCGCGGCGGTGAACGCGCTCGAGCCCTACTGGGAGGCCGTGCGGCGGCTGTACGCGCCGTTCGAGTCCGGGCTGCCGGCGCCGACCGGGCGCGTCTACCGGCACGAGATCCCGGGCGGACAGCTGTCGAACCTGCGCCAGCAGGCCATCGCGCTGGGCCTGGGGGAGCGGTTCGAGCAGGTCGAGGACATGTACGCCGCGGCGAACGACATCCTCGGCAACGTCGTGAAGGTGACGCCGTCGTCCAAGGTCGTCGGAGACCTGGCCCTGCACCTGGTCGCGGTGGGCGCTGAGCCCGCGGAGTTCGAGCAGGACCCGACGGCGTTCGACGTCCCCGACTCGGTCATCGGGTTCCTGGCCGGCGAGCTGGGCGATCCGCCCGGCGGCTGGCCCGAGCCGTTCCGCAGCAAGGCCCTGGCGGGCCGCACCGTGCAGCCGCACGTCGAGGAGCTGTCCGACGACGACGCCGCGGCGATCGGGCCCGACGCCGACGCCGCGACGCGGAGACAGCGGCTCAACGCCCTGCTGTTCGCGGGACCGACGCGCGACTACGAGGCCTCGCTCGCCCAGCACGGGTCCGTGACGGTGCTGCCGACGTCGGCGTTCTGGTACGGCCTGCGCCTGGACGTCGAGACCGAGGTCGAGGTCTCCCGGGGTCGCCTGCACCTGTTCGGTGTCGAGGCGATCGGGGAGCCGGACGAACGTGGCATGCGCACGGTGCTCGGCACGATCGACGGCCAGCTGCGTCCCCTCCAGGTGCGTGACCGCTCCGTCGAGTCGACCGCGAGGACCGCCGAGAAGGCGGACCCCTCGAACGGGTCCCACGTCGCCGTGCCGTTCGCGGGCGTCGTCCACGCCGTCGTCGAGGAGGGCGAGTCGGTCGAGTCCGGCCAGACCGTCGCGACGATCGAGGCCATGAAGATGGAGGCCTCGATCACCGCGCCGCGCGCCGGCACGATCGAGCGCGTCGTGATCCCCGACCCCCGCCAGGCCGAGGGCGGCGACCTGCTGCTCGTCCTTGGCTGACTCGTGGAGTCAGGCCGAGGCGACGACGGTCTTGATCGCGACGTCCCACGGGGTGGGTGCGAGGCCGAGCAGCTTCTCGCTGGCCGTGGAGTCCATCACGAGGGGCTCCTCCAGCAGGTGGATCATCTCGACGAGACCGGCCGTGCCGGCGTGGAACCGACCGATGATCCGCAGGAGCCAGGTCGGGACCGGACGCACCCGGACGCGTGCCTGCCCCGCCGCCGCGGCGTAGTCCGCCGCGACCTCGCGCTGGGTGCGTGGGGCGCCGGTCGGGGCGAGCAGGACGCGGTCGGTCTCGGTCGGCAGCTCGGCGGCGCGGATCATCGCCGCGGCCAGGTCGGGCAGGTAGGTCCAGCTGTGCGGCTGGTCGATCGAGCCGAGCGGACGGACGACCTTGCCCGTGGTCGCGGGTGCCAGCATGCGGTCCCCGATGTGGGCGTTGGGTCCGGTACGGGTCCCGAAGTAGTCGGAGGCCACCACGCTGATGGTCGGGGCCGGCGACGCGGCGCGTGCCTCGAGCAGCCGGCGACGGATGCCGGGCTTGCCCGTGGTGGCCGTGACGGGCGTCGACTCGGTGATCGGCTGCTGCGACAGGTCGAAGGCGTAGAGGCTCTCCGGGAAGACGACGGTCGCGCCGACCTGCTCGGCGACGTCGAGCACGACCCGCTCGGCGGCGGGCAGCTCTCGCTCCCAGACCGCGGCGACGTAGGCGGAGGCGTGGATGCAGTGGTGGACGACCGTCGCGTCCTCGAGGGCGGCGAGCAGGGCGACGCGATCGTTGACGTCGACGGCACGACGTTCGACCAGCGGGTGGTCGAGGCCCGAGCCCGAACGTGTGAGCACGCGCACGGGGATGCCGGCGTCGACGAGCTGCTGGGCGATGTGGGTGCCGATCGGTCCGGCTCCGGTGATGACGATCATGGGACTCTCCAAATTGTGAGCGGTGCTCTCTCTTTCTCGATGATGACCCTTCGTCGTGAAGAAAGCAAGAGCAGTGCTCACTTTTGCGATGCGCGGTCCTTGTACGGCACGATGGCGGGATGGCCGGGACCCCTCGACAGCTAGCCCGCGAGCAGACGATGCGCGAGATCGTCCGCATCGGCCGCGAGCAGCTCGCCACCGTCTCACCGTCCGACCTGTCGTTGCGCGCGGTCGCCCGCGAGCTCGGCGTCGTGTCGTCGGCGATCTACCGCTACGTCAAGAACCGCGACGAGCTGCTGACCCTGCTGATCGTCGACGCCTACGACGAGCTCGGCGACGCCGTCGACGCCGCGGTCGCCGCGGCCGGCAGCAGTCCGAGGGCCGGGGTGCTCGCCGCGGCGCGGGCCACGCGCGAGTGGTCGCTGCGCGAGCCGTCGCGCTATGCCCTGCTCTACGGCACGCCCGTGCCGGGCTACGCGGCGCCGGCGGACCGCACGACGCAGCCCGGCACGCGTGTCGCGGTCGCGCTCATGGCGCTGCTCGAACAGGCGCGGCAGGAGGGCAGGCTCGAGGAGCGCAGCGAGCGACTGCCGCGGAGCGTGCGCACGGACCTCGACGCCGTCCGTCGCGAGTTCGGCCTCGAGGTCTCGGCGCCTGCCCTCGCACGTGGGTTCGTGCTGTGGACGGGCCTGTTCGGCCTCGTCTCGTTCGACGTGTTCGACCAGTACGGCGTCGACACGTTCAGCGATCGCGAGGCCCTGTTCGTGCACCAGGTCGAGCTCCTCGCCGACCTGGCCGGCCTCACCGCCTGACCTCACCCGAGATGTGCGCCCTCATGCACCGTTCGCCTCAGTGGAACGGTGCATGAGGGCGCAAATCTCGGAGCAGGGCCAGGCGGAATGGGTCAGTTGACCTGGCGGTCGCGCTCGCCCCAGAACTCCTCGCGGAGCTTGAACTTCTGCAGCTTGCCGGTCGCGGTGCGGGCCAGCTCGTCGCGGAACTCGATGCGCTTGGGGCACTTGTAGCCCGCTAGGCGCTCGCGGCAGCGGGCGATGAGCGTGGCCGCGTCGACCTGCTCGCCCTCCTCGACCACGACGAGCGCGGTGACGAGCTCGCCCCACTTCTCGTCCGGGATGCCGATGACCGCGACCTCGCGCACCGCCGGGTGCGACGCGAGCGCGTCCTCGACCTCGATCGACGTGACGTTCTCACCGCCGGAGATGATGACGTCCTTCTTGCGGTCGGCGATCGTGACGTAGCCGTCCTCGAACGTGCCGCCGTCGCCGGTGTGGAACCATCCCCCGGCGAGCGACTCGGCCGAGGCCTCCGGGTTCTCCCAGTAGCCCTCGAGCACGGTGTTGCTGCGCGCCAGCACCTCACCGGAGTCGTCGACCCTGATCGACGTCGACAGCGCCGGTGCTCCAGCGCGGCCCAGGTGGCGCGCCTGCTCCGAGGCGTCGAGGTCGTCCCACTCCTCGCGCATGCGGCTCATCGTCAGCAGCGGAGCGGTCTCGGTGAGCCCGTAGATCTGGATGAACTCCCAGCCCAGCTCCTCGCGCACCCGCTCGATCGTGCGGGTCGGCGGCGGTGCGCCCGCCACGACGCACCGCACGCGGTCGCGGCCGGTCGGTC
>JALRCA010000124.1 GCA_023257515.1 Aeromicrobium sp. | reverse complement strand
CAGCAGCAGCCGCCAGCAAGATGCAAAGAGCCAGAACATCCCGCCCCCCCGGACCACCACCACACACACACCTGGAAGACCTCCTCCGAGTGGCACTCAAACACGTGCAGCCGCTGCGACAGGTTGCGCCAGTCGTGCAGCGCGACCGTCGTGACGCCGGACGTCGGCCTCAAGCTCGACCAGGTCGGCCTCGAGGTGCTCGGCACGGCCCGCCGTGTCGTCGTCACGAAGGACGACACGACGATCATCGACGGCGGCGGCGAGACCGCCGAGGTCGAGGGTCGCGTCGGCCAGATCAAGGCCGAGATCGAGAACACCGACTCCGACTGGGACCGCGAGAAGCTCCAGGAGCGCCTGGCGAAGCTGGCCGGCGGCGTCTGCGTCATCCAGGTGGGTGCCGCGACCGAGGTCGAGCTCAAGGAGAAGAAGCACCGCATCGAGGACGCCGTCTCGGCGACCCGCGCGGCCATCGAGGAGGGCATCGTCCCCGGCGGTGGCTCCGCGCTCGTGCAGGCCGTCTCCGTCCTCGACGGTGACCTTGGCCTGAGCGGCGACGAGGCCGTGGGTGTGCGCATCGTGCGCATCGGCGCCGACGCCCCGCTGGAGTGGATCGCCCGCAACGGCGGCGTCTCCGGCGAGGTCGTGGCCTCCAAGGTCCGCGAGTCGGGTCAGGGCTACAACGCAGCCACCGGTGAGTACGGCGACCTGCTCGCGCAGGGCATCCTCGACCCGGTCAAGGTGACGCGCTCCGCGCTCGCCAACGCCGCGTCGATCGCCGCGATGCTGCTGACGACCGAGACCCTCGTCGCCGACAAGCCGGCCGACGAGGAGGCCGACGCGCACGCCGGCCACAACCACTGAGTCGCACCGCACCGCACGAGGCCCGTCGTCCCGCTGGGACGGCGGGCCTCGTCGCGTCCGGACGGCTCGGAGGGTTCCGTCGCTCGCTGGGGCCGTCTAGCCTCAGGACCGTGCCCACCCTCGCCGACGTCGAGCGCCTCTGCACGGCCCTGCCGCAGGTGCACGAGGGCACGACCTTCGGCAACCGTGCCTGGTTCGTCGAGAAGGCGGTCTTCTGCTGGGTGCGCCCGTTCTCGAAGGCCGACCTGCGTCGCTTCGGTGACGACCCGGTGCCGAGCGGCGACATCGTCGGACTGCGTACCGAGGACCTCGGCGAGCGTGACGCGATCCTGGCCGAGGGTGTGCCCGGCCTGTTCACGATCGAGCACCTCGCCCGGCACCCCGGCTTCCTCGTGCAGCTCGAGGTCGTCGACCCGGTCCGGCTCGAGACCGCCGTCGAGGACGCCTGGCTGGCGCGCGCCTCGACCACCCTGGGCCGGTCGTACCTCGATCGCACCTGACCAACGCTCGGCACCTGGGCTCGGGCGACCGGTCGCCGTGACGAGCGTCTCGGACGCCGACGGCGACGCGACCTTGCGGCGCGCGGGCGGGCGTCATACTGTGAGTATGGAACGTGACATCACAGATGGCACATAGACGTTGTCGAGACGAGGAGCCCCTCATGACGCTCATGGAGACCGCACCGGACACGGCCGCCCGCTTCCGCCAGGAGGTCGAGCGCGACGGGGTGCTCGAGCGTCTGCTGAGCTCCTCGGCGACCCTCTCCTACGACCCCGAGAAGGAGGTTGACTGGGACGCCCCGCTCGACCCGCTTCACGACGGCGTCAACCCCGAGTGGTGCACGCTCTACGGCACCGACCTGTGGGAGCGCATGACGCCCGAGCAGCGTGCGACCCTCACGCGTCACGAGGCCGCGAGCGTCGCGAGCATCGGCATCTGGTTCGAGATGCTGCTGCAGCAGATGCTCCTGGTCGACATCTACGACAAGGACTACGCGAGCAGCGAGTTCCAGTTCGCCCTCACCGAGATCGCCGACGAGTGCCGCCACTCGATCATGTTCGCCAAGGGCGCCCAGCTCATCGCCGGCCGCTCGTACCTGCCGGCCAAGCCGCTGCACCAGGCCGCGAAGCTGCTCAAGCTGACCGCTCGCAACGAGGTCGCCTACACCTCGATCCTGGTCGCCGAGGAGGTCCTCGACGTCATGCAGCGCGACTGGATGCGTGGCGCGAGCGTCGCGCCGCAGGTCAAGACGATCTGCAAGATCCACGTGGTCGAGGAGTCGCGCCACATGAAGTTCGCGCGTCACGAGACCCTCGAGGCGATGAAGGGCATCTCCGAGACCCGACGCCGCGCCAGCGCCCTGCAGATCGCCGCCGTCGGCTACTTCATCGTCAAGAGCCTCGTGCAGCCCGACGTGTACGCCGAGGCCGGTCTCGACGTCAAGGAGGCCGTCAAGGCCGCCAGGAACAACGAGCACCACCACGCGCTCATGAGGCTGTCGTGCGTGCACCTGATGGACTTCCTCGACGAGGCGGGCCTGCTCACGCCGGCCGCGAAGCGCCTCTACCGTCGCGTCCACATGCTCTGAGCCGACCAGACGCATGGCCTTCGCGATCACCCAGAGCTGCTGCTCCGACGCCTCGTGCGTCGAGGTGTGCCCCGTCGACTGCATCCACCCGACGCCGGGGGAGCCCGACTTCGGTACGACCGACATCCTCTACGTCGACCCGCGCTCGTGCATCGACTGCGGTGCCTGCGCCGACGCCTGCCCGGCGTCGGCCGTCAAGCCGATCGAGATCCTGCGCGGCGGTGAGGCGGTCTTCGCCGAGCTCAACGCGGCCTACTACGAGCAGCGGCCCGATCGCGAGGTCGCCAAGCAGCAGACCCACGCACGGGTGCGGCCCGGTGTGCCGAGCGGGCTGCGCATCGCGGTCGTCGGCACCGGCCCGGCCGCCACCTACACGGCGCGTGAGGTGCTGGCCGCGACGGACGGCCAGGTCTCGTTCGTCGACCGGTTGCCGGTCCCGGGCGGGTTGCTGCGGGCCGGGGTGGCCCCGGACCACCCCGACACCAAGCGGGTGCAGGACACCTTCGGCTGGACGTACGACCACCCGCGGGCGCGGATGTACATGAACGTCGAGGTGGGCACCCACGTCACCCACGAGGAGCTGCTCCAGCACCACGACGCGGTCGTCTACGGCATCGGCGCGCCCGAGGACCGGCGCCTCGGCATCGAGGGCGAGGACCTCGGGGGCGTGCACGGCTCGACCGAGACCGTGGCCTGGTACAACGGCGACCCTGGCGTCGCCGCCGACGCGATCGCCGTGCCCGACGGGCGCGTGTTCGTGGTCGGCAACGGCAACGTCGCCCTCGACGTCGCCCGCATCCTGCTCAGCGACCCCGAGCGCCTCGCGTCGACGGAGATCGCCGACCACGCGCTGGCCGCGCTCCGCGACGCCGACGTGCGCGAGGTCGTGCTGCTGGGACGACGGGGGCCGGAGCACGCCGCCTTCACCCGTCCCGAGCTGCTCACCCTTCCCGACGGCATCGAGCTGTGCGTCGAGGAGGACGAGGCGACGGTCGCGGCCCTCGAGTCGGCCTCGCCCGGTACCAACGCAGACCTGCTGGCCTCGCGCCGGCGGGTCCGCAGCGACTGGACCGTCGAGCCCGAGTCGGGCAGGCGCCTGGTGCTGGCGTTCGACCGCCGGGTCACGGCCGCGCACGGCGACGGCACGCTCGCGTCCGTCACGGTCGCCGGCCCGGACGGTGAGGTCGAGGCGCCGACCCGACTCCTGGTCAGCTCGATCGGACGTCGCGGCCGAGCCGTCCCCGGCCTGCCGTTCGACGAGGGCCGAGGCCTCATCCCGAACGAGGACGGTCGCGTGGTCGACCCCGCCACGGGTGAGCCCGTGCCCGGCGCGTACGTCGTCGGCTGGGCCAAGCGGGGTTCGCACGGCGGGATCGGAGCCAACCGCATCTCCGCGGGGGAGACCCTCGACGCGCTCCTGGCCGACGCGGCCGCCGGCCGTCTGGCCTCGCCGAGCGCCTCGTCACGCGCGTTCGTCCGCCTGCTCCAGCGGCGCCAGCCACGCCTCGTCAGAGGTGCCGGGGTCCGCGCGATCGAGCGCCGCGAGGTCGACGCCGGTCTCGCTGCCGGGCGTCCGCGCGTCAAGCTGACGACCGTCGAGGACCTCCTCGCCGCCTCGCGCTGACGCCCCGGGCGCAGGGGTCTCGTCGATACTGGGCAGCATGAGCGACGTCGACGCGGTGGTGCGCCAGCTGTACGGGCTGCGTCCCGAGGAGTTCACCGCCGCGCGCGACGCGGCAGCCAAGGAGCTGTCCGGCGACGACCGCACACGGGTCAAGGGGCTGCGCAAGCCGACGCAAGCCGCCTGGGCCGTCAACCGCCTCGTCCGCGAGCGGCCCGACGTCGTCGAGGCCCTCGCGGAGCTGGGGGACCGGCTGCGCGAGGCGCAGGCGCAGGGTGACGGTGCGGCCCTGCGCTCCCTCGAGGCGGAGCGGCGCAAGGCCTCCAAGGCCGCGCTCGACGCGGCCGTCCAGGTCACCGGGCTCACGGCGTCGTCGGCGGCGATGGCCGGTGTGACGGCCACGCTGCGGGCCGTCCCGATCGACCCGGACTCGGCGGCAGCGGTGCTGACGGGGTCGGTCGACCGTCCGCTGGAGGCCAGCGGGTTCGGCGGCCAGGTGACGGCGGCCGCGCCGCGCGAGCGACGCAGCGACGCCGACCGACTGGCGTCCGCGCGTGCTGCCGACGAGCGCGCCCGGCAGGCGCTCGAGGAGGCGCGGTCCGAGCTCGACGACGCGGAGCAGGCGCACGACGACGCCGTCGAGGCCTCTGCCGCGGCGACCGCGGAGCGCGAGCGTCTCGAGGCGGAGCTGGAGGTGGCGCGTGAGGCGGAGGACGACGCCGCAGCGCGGGTGCGCTCGACGCACAAGGCGCTGCGCTCGGCCGAGGAGGACGCCGACGCCGCGGCCCTCGCCGCGGCCGCGGCCGAGCGCGACGTGACCGCGCTCGAGAAGGCGACCGACGGCGCCTGAGCGTGGCGGTCGTCTCATTCGGGCCGTCGGGGGATCAGCCGCCTCTTGGCTAGGTTAGGCTCACCTTCCATGAAGTTCCTTCGTGTGGCCGCCGTCGTCGCGGCCCTCATGCTCCCCCTCGCCGCGTGCGGCTCGTCGGACGACTCCTCCGACGGCGCCTGGACGTACACCGACGACCTCGGCACCACGATCTCCCTCGACGCCCTGCCGAAGCGCATCGTCGCCCAGTCGTCGGTCGCCGCGGCACTGACCGACCTGGGTCTCGGTGACCGCATCGTCGGTGTCTTCGGCCCGCTGCAGGACCCCGACGGCAAGCCCGACGTCCAGGCCGAGGGTCTCGACCAGAGCAAGGTCGAGGACCTGACCGGCAAGGGCGAGTACGGCGACGTCGACGTCGAGAAGATGGCCGAGCTCAAGCCCGACCTCGTCATCACGAGCACGTACCTGAAGCCGCAGCTCTGGTACGTCAACGAGGCGACCGAGAAGAAGATCAAGAAGGCCTACGAGATCGCGGTCATCAACTTCCAGGGCCGCACGCTGCCGCAGATCTTCGACAGCACCGAGCGCATCGCCACGGCGCTGGGCGCCGACAAGGCCTCGTTCGGCGAGGGTCGAGACGCGTTCAAGGAGGCGGGCGAGAAGCTCCAGGCCGCCGTGAAGGCCGCGGGCAACCCGACGTTCCAGGCGGTCTCGCCCGGCCCAGAGACGCTGTACGTGTCGAACCCGGACGCGAACCCGGACCTGAAGTACTACCGCGACGTCCTGGGCCTCGACCTGGTGACGCCCAAGAAGTCGCAGCTCGACGAGGGCGGCTACTGGCGCTCGCTCAGCTGGGAGAAGGCCGACGCCTACTCCAGCGACGTCGCCATCTGGGACGCGCGAGGCGGCTCGGCCGCGCTGAAGTCGCTCAAGGCGCAGCCGGTGTGGGAGAAGACGAAGGCCGCGAAGGACGACGCCTACGTGCCCTGGTACTCGGTCGCCCCGCCGAGCGCCGCCGGCTACGCCCGCGTCATCGACCGCTTCACCGCCGGGCTCGAGAAGCTCAAGAAGTAACCACCCCGCCCACCCGCTGAGTGTGACGATCCCGGGCGAGAATCCTGCGATTCCGCCTGGGAACGTCACACTCAGGGGGTTCGGGGGCGAGTCGTAGACTGGGGCCATGGAGCAGCCGGGCATCCCAGACAAGTTCGCCACCCTCGGACTCACGTACGACGACGTCCTGCTGCTGCCGGGCGAGACCGACGTCATCCCCAGCGAGGTCGACACCACCGCGCGGCTCACGCGCGAGACGTCCCTGCGCATCCCGCTGCTCTCGAGCGCGATGGACACCGTCACCGAGTCGCGCATGGCGATCGCCATGGCGCGCGAGGGCGGCATCGGCATCCTGCACCGCAACCTCTCGATCGAGGACCAGAGCTATCAGGTCGACCTGGTCAAGCGCACCCAGACGGGCATGATCCCGAACCCCGTCACGATCGGTCCCAAGGCCACGCTCGAGGAGCTCGATGAGCTGTGCGGTGAGTACCGCGTCTCGGGACTGCCCGTCGTCGACCCCGACAACCGGCTCATCGGCATCATCACGAACCGCGACCTTCGCTTCACGCCCGTCGCCGAGTGGGCCACCACCCTCGTCGGCGACGTCATGACGCCCATGCCGCTCGTCACCGGTCCGGTCGGCATCTCGCGCGAGGACGCCTCCGCCCTGCTGCGCCAGCACAAGCGCGAGCGTCTGCCGATCATCGACGACGACGGTCACCTGACCGGCCTCATCACGGTCAAGGACTTCGTCAAGTCCGAGCAGTACCCGCTGGCCAGCAAGGACGACGACGGCCGTCTCCTCGTCGGCGCAGCCGTCGGTTTCTTCGGCGACTCCTGGGAGCGGGCCAACGCCCTGCGCGAGGCCGGCGTCGACGTCCTCGTGGTCGACACGGCCCACGGCCACGCCCGCCTGCTGCTCGACATGATCCGCCGGATCAAGGCCGACCGGTCGTTCGACGGCATCCAGGTCGTCGGCGGCAACGTCGCCACCCGTGCCGGCGCGCAGGCCCTGGTCGAGGCGGGGGTCGACGCCGTCAAGGTCGGCGTGGGTCCGGGCTCGATCTGCACGACCCGCGTCGTCGCCGGCGTCGGCGTCCCGCAGATCACGGCCGTGTACGAGGCTTCCCTCGCGGCCAAGCCGGCGGGCATCCCGGTCATCGCCGACGGTGGCCTGCAGTACTCCGGTGACATCGCCAAGGCCCTCGTCGCGGGTGCCGACACCGTGATGGTGGGCTCCCTGCTCGCCGGCTGCGAGGAGAGCCCGGGCGACCTCATCTTCGTCAATGGCAAGCAGTTCAAGAGCTACCGCGGCATGGGCTCGATCGGGGCGATGGCCTCGCGCGGCAAGAAGTCGTACTCCAAGGACCGCTACTTCCAGGCCGACGTCACGAGCGACGACAAGATCGTGCCCGAGGGCATCGAGGGCCAGGTCGCCTACCGCGGTCCGCTGTCGGCCGTGGCCCACCAGCTCGTCGGCGGGCTGCACCAGTCGATGTTCTACGTCGGCGCCCCGACCATCCCCGAGCTGCAGGAGCGCGGCCGCTTCGTCCGCATCACCGCGGCGGGCCTCAAGGAGTCGCACCCCCACGACATCCAGATGACCGTCGAGGCTCCCAACTACTCGCGCTGAGGCCCCAGCGGGCTCAGGTTTCCCAGGATTTCGTGGGGAACCGGCGCTCGGGCGGGGCCGGGGGAGCACTAGGGTTGCGGCATGGCTGACACCGAGATCGGGACGGCGAAGCGCGGCCGTCGGGCGTACTCCTTCGACGACATCGCGATCGTGCCGAGTCGACGCACGCGCGACCCCGAGGAGGTCTCGACGGCCTGGCAGATCGACGCCTACCGCTTCGACCTGCCGGTCGTCGCGGCTCCCATGGACTCGGTCATGAGCCCCGAGACCGTCATCGCGCTCGGGCGTCACGGTGGCCTCGGCGTGCTCGACCTCGAGGGACTCTGGACCCGCTACGACGACCCCGATCCGTTGCTCGCCGAGATCGCCTCGCTCGACGCCGCCGGAGCCACGCGGCGCCTGCAGGAGATCTACGCCGAGCCGGTCAAGGCCGAGCTCATCTCACAGCGTCTGCAGCAGATCCGCGACGCGGGCGTCACGGTCGCGGGGGCCCTGTCGCCGCAGCGGACCAAGCAGTTCGCCGACGTCGTGGTCGAGGCCGGCGTCGACCTGTTCGTCATCCGTGGCACGACGGTCTCGGCCGAGCACGTGTCCGGGCAGACCGAGCCGCTGAACCTCAAGGAGTTCATCTACGAGCTCGACGTCCCCGTCATCGTGGGCGGCTGTGCGACCTACCAGGCCGCGCTCCACCTCATGCGCACCGGCGCCGCCGGCGTGCTCGTCGGCTTCGGCGGCGGGGCCGCCCACACGACGCGCACGGTCCTCGGCGTCGCCGTCCCGATGGCCAGCG
>JALRCA010000116.1 GCA_023257515.1 Aeromicrobium sp. | reverse complement strand
GAGGCAGTGCGTGGCAGCCACTGCGCCCACATTGAGCCTGCCGTGAGTGAAGAAAAAGGCAGCCGAAACCTGCGGCTGGGGGAACCCGCTGCTGTGGCCGCCCAGCGGCGGCGGCTCATCCTTCATCTGGCTGGCCAGATCTTCGATTCAGAGATGGCATGCATCCGGGGGTTTCGCATGCATTCCCAAAGCATGATTGAGCCGCAGGAGGAGAGCAGCAGCGGCCCCCAGCAGAACACTGGGTTGATAGGCCGGAAGTAGAAGTGCAGCAATGCATGGAGCTGACCGGTACTAATAGGCCGAGGGCTTGTTTCTACTACAACTGCACGCGTCCACTGTGAGGTTCCCGAGATATGATCGGGAACCAGCGAAAGTCTGGTTTTGATATCTCCATAGAGTTTCGGCGACCATGGCGAAGGGGAAATACCCGGTTACATTCCGAACCCGGAAGTCAAGCCCTTCAGCGCCGATGGTACTGCGCGGGAGACTGCGTGGGAGAGTAGGACGTCGCCGGACAATCTTTGATGCGCATGGCCGCTCCCTCTGGGAGCGGCCATGCTGCATTTGACGACCAGGAACGAGGAATGAGGCTCATGAGCGAGTCGAGGCGAGGTGGCCCATCGGGCCGCCCCGAGCGCGGTGGATCGGGCCGCGGTGGATCAGGCCGGGGCGGTTCGGACCGCGGCCGATCCGGTGGTGGTGCCCGCAGCGGCGGCAAGCCGGAGCGCGGTGGACGTCCTGAGCGCGGACGCGGCGGCAGGCCCGACCGCGGAGCCGGCGGCCGCGGGCCGCGGCGCGACGACCGGCGTCAGGAGCGACCGGAGCGCACCGAGGACCAGAAGATCTACGACGGCCCGCCCATCCCGGACGACGTGAGTGCCAAGGATCTCGACAAGTACGCGTGGCAGCAGCTCCAGAGTCTTCCGGAGAAGCTGCGCGAGCGCGTGGCGCGCCACCTCGTCATGGCCGGGATCCTCATGGCTGAGGATCCCGAGACCGCACACAAGCACGCCCTCGCGGCTCGCGCGCGGGCCTCGCGCAACGGACTGATCCGCGAGGCGAGCGGCGAGACCGCGTACGCTGCCGGCAAGTTCGCCGAGGCTCTCAGCGAGTTCCGTGCGGCCAAGCGCATGAACGGCCAGCAGCTCTACGCCCCGATGATGGCGGACTGCGAGCGTGCCCTGGGCCGCCCGGAGAAGGCGTTGGCCTACGACACGGCCGACGTGCGCAAGCATCTCGACGAGGCCGGGCAGGTCGAGCTGACGATCGTGGTCGCCGGCGCCCGCCGCGACCTGGGGCAGGCCGAGGCCGCCGTGCGGCTCCTCGAGACCGAGAACCTGCACAGCGCCTCGCGCTCGTCGTGGGTGCCGCGCCTGCGGTACGCCTACGCGGACGCGCTGCTCGCCGTCGGGCGCACGGAGGATGCGATCCAGTGGTTCCACCGCACGGTCGCCGTCGACGCCGAGCACCAGACCGACGCCGAGGAACGGCTCGCCGAGCTGGAGTGATCCACAGGCCGCTGGGCTCGCGCGTGCCCGTCCACAGGTGGGGTCCTGCCTCTGGTGCGAGCGCGGCGCGGGGCGTCAGCCTGGGTGGATGACGACCACCCAGGACCCCGTGAACGAGGTGCGCCTCGTCGGGCGCGTCTCCGGACGGCCGACCACCAAGGTGCTGCCGAGCGGCGACGAGATCGTGTCGGTGAACGTCGTGGTGCGCCGCGACGCCAAGGCTCGCGCCCGGAGCAAGGCGACGGTCGACACGATCGAGTGCGTGGCGTGGACCGCGCGGCTCCGCTCGCGGCTCAGGAAGCTCGAGGTCGGCGCGCAGGTCGAGGTGACCGGCTCGCTGCGGCGTCGGTTCACACGTACGGGAGCGGGGGCCACGAGCTTCACCAGCGTCGAGGTGGCCACCTGCCGGGTCGTCGCGACCGACGACTAGATTGCGAGCATGTCGTTCCTCGCCACGTCAGCCGTGCTGGTCGGTGACCACGACCTGGTGATGCTCGATCTCGACGGCGTCGTCTACCGGGGGGCGGACGCGGTGCCGGGCGCGGCTGAGGCGCTGCGTGGGGTGGCCGATCGCGGCGTAGCGCTGGCGTACCTGACGAACAACGCCTCACGTCCGGCCGGCGTCGTGGCGCAGCACCTGCGCGACCTCGAGATGCCGTTGAGCGACGACGCCGAGGTCGTGACGTCGGCGCAGGCGGTCGCGACCCTCATGGCGGAGCGGCTCGGCCACGGCGCCCGGGTCCTGGTCGTCGGGGGAGCGGGGCTGCGCGAGGCGCTCGAGGCACACGACCTGGTGCCGGTGTCGGACCTGGACGACGACCCGGTGGCCGTGGTGCAGGGCTTCGACCCGGGGATCGGGTGGCAGCAGCTCGCCGAGGCGTCGTATGCCGTCGCCGCGGGGCTGCCCTGGTTCGCGAGCAACACCGACCTGACCGTGCCGACCGCGCGCGGGATCGCGCCGGGCAACGGTTCACTGGTCCGGGCCGTCAGCATCGCGACGGGCCGGGATCCGGTCGTCGCGGGCAAGCCCGAGCGTCCGCTGTTCGACGAGACGTTGGGGCGCACCCGTGCCGCACGGCCCCTCATGGTCGGCGACCGGCTCGACACCGACATCTCGGGTGCTCGCGCCGCCGGGATCGCGTCGTTGTGGGTCGCCACGGGGGTGCACACGCTCGCCGACGTCGTGGCGGCGAACCCGGACGAGCGTCCGGACCTCGTCGGACCGGACCTCTCGTCGCTGCTGACCGAGCACGTCGAGGTCGAGGTCGAGGGAGTCCGCGCGAGGTGCGGGGACGCCGCGGCCGAGCTGACCGACGGGACGATCCGTCTCGTCCACGGCGAGGCGGGAGGACTGGAGGCACTGCGCGCCGTGGTCGGGCTCGGCTGGGCCGTCGTCGACAGGGGCGGCCCCGCTCCCGCTGTCGATGACACAATGGCGACGTGACCGACGGCGCACCCCACGACGAGACGGCCGAGCACGCCCAGGAGCTCCTGGCCCGGGCCCGCGAGGCAGTGACCGAACGGCCGGAGCTGGCCGGTCTGCTCGACCGGATCGAGCGGCTCGACGAGGTCGATCTGGAGCGTCACCCCGAGCTGTTCGAGCAGGTGCACCAGGTCCTGCGCACCGTGCTGGCGAACGCCGGCGACGCGCCCGACCCGTTGCCCCACCCTGACGATCCGTCCGACCAGCACGCGGCGGGCGGCGCATGACAAGACGGGTCCGGCTCGACGCCGAGCTCGTCCGGCGCAGGCTCGCCCGGTCTCGTGAGCACGCCAGCACCCTGGTCGCCGACGGGAAGGTGCTGGTGGCGGGTCAGCAGGCGACCAAGCCCGCGACGCAGGTGGGCACCGACGTCGCGATCGTCGTGCGCGATTCCGACGACGAGAAGTGGGCCTCACGCGGGGCGCACAAGCTGCTCGGCGCCTTGTCGGTCTTCGAGCCGCAGGGGCTGAGCGTCGAGGGGCGACGTTGTCTCGACGCCGGGGCCTCGACCGGCGGCTTCACCGACGTCCTGCTGCGCCGTGGCGCCGAGGAGGTGGTGGCCGTCGACGTCGGGTACGGCCAGCTGGTGTGGTCGCTGCAGTCCGACGACCGCGTGCGCGTGCACGACCGGACGAACGTGCGCAGCCTCGAGGTCGAGACGATCGACGGTCCGGTCGATGTCGTCACGTCGGACCTGTCGTTCATCTCCCTTACCGTGGTCATGGCCGCGCTGACCCGCGTGTGCCGGCAGGAGGGCGACATCGTGCTCATGATCAAGCCGCAGTTCGAGGTCGGACGCGAGAACCTCGGCAAGAACGGCGTGGTCCGTGACCCGCAGCTGCACGCCGACGCGGTGCTGCGGGTGTGCCGCAGCGCGCTCGAGCACGGCTGGGGCACGCGTGCGCTGGCCCCGAGCCCGCTGCCGGGCCCGGCGGGCAACGTCGAGTACTTCTGCTGGCTGCGGACCGACGCCGACGCCCCCGACCCCGAGCAGGCGGCGGCGGTCGTCGAGGCCGGCCCGCTCCAGGAGGGCGCCCGATGAGGAAGATCCTGCTCGCCGTCCACGAGGCGCGCCAGGAGGCGCTGGAGGTCGCCGTGCGCCTGGCCTTCGACCTGCGCTCCGCCGGTCTGGCCGTCGGCGTGCTCGACACCGAGCACGAGGCGCTCGTCGCCACCGGCATCGGCGACGTCGAGGTCGTCTCGCACGCCGAGGGCGCCGCCGACGGGTTCGAGCTCGCGGTCGTGCTCGGTGGTGACGGCACGATCCTGCGCGCCAGCGAGGTGTGCCGCGGGACCGAGACGCCGGTGCTCGGCGTCAACCTCGGGCACGTCGGGTTCCTGGCCGAGGCCGACGTCGAGGACCTCCAGGACGTCGTGGACTGCGTCGTCGGCCGCACGTACACGGTCGAGGAACGACTGACCGTCGACGTGTGCGTCGTCGTCGACGGCGAGGTCGTCGCGACGAACTGGGCCCTCAACGAGGCCAGCGTCGAGAAGGCGGCCCGCGAGCGCATGCTCGAGGTCGTCGTCGAGATCGACGACCGGCCCGTCTCCCGGTGGGGGTGCGACGGGCTCGTGTGCGCGACCCCGACCGGCTCGACCGCCTACAACTTCAGCGCCGGCGGTCCGATCGTGTGGCCGGAGGTGCAGGCGCTCCTGCTCGTGCCGATCAGTGCCCACGCGCTCTTCGCCAGGCCCCTCGTGGTCTCGCCCAGCTCGGTCCTGGCGGTCGAGGTCGTGGGCGAGCGCTCGAGCGGTGTGCTCTGGTGCGACGGGCGACGCGCCGCCGAGCTTCCCGTCGGTGCGCGGGTCGAGGTGCGGCGCAGCGAGGTCCCGGCGCGCCTCGCCCGGTTGCACGCCGCGCCCTTCGCGGACCGGCTCGTGCGCAAGTTCGACCTGCCCGTCGCCGGCTGGCGTGGGGCGGCCGAGGAGAGGCGCGGCTGATGTGGCAGCACTTGCGGCTCAGCTCGCTGGGCGTCATCGAGTCGGCCGAGCTCGAGCTGGAGTCGGGCTTCTCCGTCATCACCGGTGAGACCGGAGCCGGCAAGACGATGGTCGTGACCGCTCTCGGCCTGCTGCGCGGGGAGCGCGCCGATGCCGGACTGGTGCGCCAGGGCACCGCCACGGCGCGCATCGAGGCCAGCATCGCGGTACCCGAGGGGTCCGACGTGGCACAGGTCGTCGACGACGCGGGCGGCGAGGTCGAGGACGGCGTCATCGTGCTGGGACGCGCCCTCTCGGCGCAGGGCCGTTCGCGGGCGTTCGCCGGAGGGACGACCGTGCCGGCCTCGGTGCTCTCCCAGGTCACCGACGGGCTCGTCGCCGTGCACGGTCAGTCCGACCAGCACCGGCTCCTGCGGGCCTCGGCGCAGCGTGACGCGCTCGATCGCTTCGCCGGGGAGGCACTCGTCGAGGTCATGGAGCGCTACGGCCCGGCGTTCGAGCGGCTGCGGGGCGTGGAGTCGCGGCTCGAGGAGCTCACGACGCACGCCCAGGAGCGGGCCCGCGAGCTCGACCTGCTGACCCACGGGCTCTCCGAGGTCGACGCCACGGCACCGGAGGCGGGCGAGGACGAGCTGCTGGTCGCCGAGGAGGGACGGCTCGCGCACGCCGAGGCGCTCGTGCGGGCGGCACACGTCGCCCACGAGGCGCTGTCGGGCGAGCTCGACGAGTCATCGGCGCACCTGCGCGTCGCAGCGGCGTCGTCGGCGCTCGGCGAGGTGTCCGGCCACGACCCCACGCTCGACGCGCTCGGCCAGCGGGTCGGTGAGCTGGCCGTGCTGCTCGACGACGTCGCCGGCGAGCTCGCGGCCTACGTCGACTCGGTCGAGGTCGATCCTGCCCGCCTGGCCCAGGTCCAGGAGCGCCGAGCCGCCCTGACGACGCTGCAGCGCAAGTACGGTCCCGGGCTCGACGACGTGCTGGCCTGGGCCGAGGAGTCCCGGCGCCGTGTCGCCGACCTGGACCTCGACGACGACGCGATCGACGCGCTGAGGGCCGAGCGTGAGGAGCTGGCGGGCGTCGTGCAACAGCTGGCCGCCGAGCTCGGTCGGGTCCGTCGCGAGGCGGCGGGGCGACTCGCCGACCTCGTGGGGGCCGAGCTCACCCAGCTCGCCATGCCGTCGGCGCGGCTCGAGGTCGACGTCCGCACGCCCGAAGGCGCTCGCCCGGGCCCGCACGGGGCCGACGAGGTCGAGCTGTTGTTCAGCGCGAACCCCGGCTCGGCGCCCCGGCCGGTGTCCAGAGGCGCGAGCGGTGGCGAGCTGTCACGGCTCATGCTCGCGATCGAGGTCGTGCTCGCCGACCGCAGCACGGTACCCACCATGGTCTTCGACGAGGTCGACGCCGGTATCGGCGGAGGGGCGGCGGTCGAGGTCGGTCGCCGGCTCGCGCGGCTGGCCGAGCACGTCCAGGTCCTGGCCGTCACGCACCTGCCACAGGTCGCTGCGTTCGCCGACCATCACTTCCACGTCGCCAAGTCCGACGACGGGTCCGTCACGCGCAGCTCGGTGGTCGAGCTGACCGGACAGGACCGGGTCGAGGAGCTCGCCCGGATGCTGGCGGGTCAGGAGGACTCGGCGACCGCGAAGGCCCATGCGACCGAGCTGCTCGAGGCCGCGGGCCACCGCGTCGACTGAGTCCGACTCGCGGCGTCGGGCTGCGCGGAACGGCTGCTCCGCCGTGTCACGATGGACGACGATGTCTCGATGGAACCGGCGCCAGGCGCCTGAGCAGAGCGAGGGAGCCGAGGGCTTCACCGGTGTCGTCCGGTTCGCCCGTCCCGGCGACCCCACCGCCAAGTCGCTGCGCGAGGGCGACATCGCCGTGATCGACGTGACCGACCTCGACCGCGGCCAGGCCGAGGCCCTCGTCGAGGCCAAGGTCCGCGCCGTCGTCAACGCCCAGCCGTCGTCGTCCGGCCGCTACCCGAACCTCGGTCCGCGCGTCCTGGCCGACGCCGGCATCGGTCTGGTCGACGGGGTCGGTGAGGGCATCTGGTCACGCGTGCGCAGCGGCGACACCGTCCGCGTGCAGGACGGACGGATCTTCAAGAACGACGTGCTGGTCGCGCAGGGCGTGCGCCAGGATGACACGACCGTCACCGCCCAGCTCGGCGCCGCCGAGGCCGGGCTGTCCACGCGGCTCGGCTCGCTCACGGCCAACGCGAGCGACCACCTCGAGCGTGAGCGCGCGATGCTCCTCGAGGGGGCCCGCGTGCCGCACCTGGCCAAGAGGCTGCGCAAGCGTCCCACGGTCGTCGTGAGCCGCACCCACGACTGGCGCCGTGACCTCGATGGCGTCAAGCGCTGGATCCGGCAGCAGGACGCCGTGCTGATCGGCGTCGGGGCGGGCGCCGACGCCCTGATCGACGCCAAGCTGCAGCCCGATGTCGTGGTCGGCTCGCTCGAGGACCTCTCGGACAAGGCGCTGCGCAGCGGTGCCGACGTCGTGATCACCACCACCTCGCCGCTCGAGGCGCGGGGCAACGAGCGCTTCGAGAAGGCCGGCGTCGACGTCTCGACGTTCGTCGCCAGCGGCGCCCCGAGCGACCTCGCCCTGATCCTGGCCGACTCCAACGAGGCGCCCGTGATCGTCCAGGTCGGCGCCGCGCCCGACCTCGTCGCCCTGCTGGACCGCGGCACCGCCGAGGTGGCGAGCACGTTCGTCACGCGCCTGCGTGCCGGGACCAAGCTCGTCGACGCCAAGGCCGTCGGCCACATGGTCGGCACGCCGATGCCGGCGTGGCCCGTCCTGCTGATCCTGCTGGCCGGCCTCGCCGCCGTCGTCGCCGCGATCGCCACGACAGGCCTCGGCCAGGAGTGGTGGCAGGACCTGTCCGACCTCACGACCGACGGCGTCTCCGACGCCCGCACCTGGATCGAAGGACTGTTCTCGTGATCACGTTCCGCTACCACCTCGTCTCCCTGGCCGCGGTGCTCCTCGCCCTTGCGGCGGGCGTGGCTCTCGGCTCGGGCCTGCTCGACGACACGGGCTCGCGCCTGAGCGGGGACGGCGACGGACCGGATCCGGCCCTGACGCGCTTCGAGTCCGGCTACGCGGCCCGCACGGCTCCCGCGCTGCTCGACGGCAAGCTGGCCCGGCGGTCCGTCGCGGTCCTGACGCTCCCCGGCGCGCGCAGCGCCGAGGCGACGTCGATCGTGTCCGACCTCGAGGACGCCGGCGCCACCGTCACGGCGCGCGGTGAGCTCAAGGCCAAGCTGCTCGACGCCTCGGAGCGTCAGTTCGCCGAGGGAGTGGCGCAGGAGTCGGCCGGCGACGTCCCAGGGGTCGATGACGAGGGCGGCAGCTACGCACGTGTCGGGGCGGCCCTCAGCCGCACCTACCTGGGCACCGCCGGCCGTGCGATCGGTGACAAGGGGACCGCCATCTCTGCGGCGTTCGACGAGGCCGGTCTGCTGTCGTGGTCGAAGAGGCCGACGCGGCTCGCGGACCTGGTCGTGCTCGTCGCGGGCCCGGGTCGCGCCGAGGACTCCGGCGAGGTGCTGGCGACCTTGGCGACCGCCTTCGACCGGGCCGGCAAGGGAGTCGTCGTGGCCGGGCCGGCCCGCTCGGGCGAGGACGGCGGCACGATCGCCGCGGTCCGTGGCTCGTCGGCGGCCGGCGAGGTCTCGACGGTCGACGTCACCGACTCGGCCGCGGGGCGCGTCGTGACCGCCCTGGCCCTCGCCAAGGAGGCCGGTGGCACGAGCGGCTCGTGGGGAACGGCGCGCAGCGCCGACGGTGCGGTCCCGCGCTGAGCGGTCTCGCGTGTCGGTGGCCGAGCGGCTCGCGCTGTTGGTAGGCTGGAACCCCGTGGAGGACCAGTCGGTCCGACGCTGATCTCGAAGCCCACGGGAGGCGCTGTGGCAGGTAGTCCGGTCACCAAGCACGTGTTCGTCACCGGCGGGGTCGCGTCCTCGCTGGGCAAGGGGCTCACCGCCTCGAGCCTCGGCCGGCTGCTCAAGTCACGTGGCCTGCGGGTCACGATGCAGAAGCTCGATCCCTACCTCAACGTCGATCCCGGGACCATGAACCCGTTCCAGCACGGC
>JALRCA010000055.1 GCA_023257515.1 Aeromicrobium sp. | reverse complement strand
CACGCGCGAGGTCGTCGAGCGCGTCCGGCCCGACGTGATCGTCGGCTTCGGGGGCTACGTCTCCGTGCCGGCCTACCTCGTGGCCCGGCGCACGCGCATCCCGCTCGTCGTGCACGAGGGCAACGCCCTGCCGGGCATCGCCAACAAGCTCGGCGCCCGGTTCACCGAGCACGTCGCCACGAGCTTCCCGAACACCGACCTGCCGCACGCCGCCTACGTGGGGCTGCCGATCCGCCGCGAGATCGCTTCGCTCGACCGCGTCGCCGTGCGAGCCGAGGCGCGCGAGTTCTTCGGCCTCGACGCCGACCGACCCACCATCCTCGTCACCGGCGGCTCCCAGGGCGCGCGACGCATCAACGTCGCCGTGAGCGCAGCGGCGCGCGACCTCGCCGACGCCGGCATCCAGGTGCTGCACGCCGCGGGACGCCCCGACGAGGCCGTCGTGTCGCCGCGTCCGGGCGACCCGCCCTACGTCGTGACGCGCTTCATCGACCGGATGGACCTCGCGTACGCCGCCGCCGACCTCGTCGTGTGCCGCTCCGGGGCCAACACCGTCACCGAGGTCGCCGCGGTCGGGCTGCCGGCGGTGTTCGTCCCCCTGCCCATCGGCAACGGCGAGCAGGCGGTCAACGCGCACCCCGTCGTCGAGGCCGGGGGTGCACTGCTCATCGACGACGCCGCCATGACCCCGGCGTGGGTCGCCAACGCCGTGGCTCCGCTCGTGACCGACGTCGACCTCCTCGCGCAGATGTCGCGGGCCGCGTCGGACCTGGTGCGACCGGACGCCGCCGAGCGTCTCGCGGCCATGATCACGGCAGCGGCCCGGGAGGCGGCGTGAGGATCGAGGTCCCGGACCCCATCACGCCGGTCGCCGACCTCGAGGCCGTCCACCTGATCGGCGTCGGGGGAGCGGGCCTGTCGGCGATCGCCCGCCTCATGTCCCAGCAGGGCGTGCGGGTGAGCGGGAGCGACGCCCAGGACTCCGCGGTCCTGCGCGCGCTGCGGGCCGAGGGCATCGACGCGCGCGTGGGCCACGACCCGGCCCTGCTCGCCGACGTCGACGTCGTGGTCGCCTCGACCGCGGTGCGCGAGGACAACCCCGAGGTCGTCGAGGCCGTGCGACGCGGCCTGCCGCTGTGGCCGCGCTCGGCGGGGCTGGCCTCCCTCATGGCGTCCCGGCGCACCGTCGCGGTCGCGGGCACCCACGGCAAGACCACGACCACCGCGATGCTCACCTGCGCCCTGCGGGCCGCCGGCGCCGACCCGACCTTCGCGATCGGTGCGGAGGTCGAGACGCTCGGCACCAACGCCGCGACCGGGGGCGAGCTGTTCGTGGCCGAGGCCGACGAGAGCGACGGGGCGTTCCTCGTGTACCACCCCCCGGTCGCCGTCGTCACGAACGTCGACGCCGACCACCTCGACGTGTGGGGCACCGAGGAGGCCTACGCCGCGGCGTTCGCCGAGTTCGTCGGCACGGTGGGCGAGCTCGTCGTGCTGGGGGTCGACGACCCGGGCGCCGCTGCACTCGTGACCGTCGCCGAGGCGCGCGGGCTCGACGTCGTGACGGTCGCGCTCGACGCCTCGCTCGCTCCCGACGTCCACGTCGACGACGTGCTGGTGCGGCCGGGGCGCACGACGTTCCGGGCACGGTGGCGCGACGGCTCCCACGCCGACGTCGAGCTCGCCGTCACCGGCGCCCACTACGCGCTCGACGCGGCCCTCGCCCTGGCCACGGGAGTCCGTCTGGGCCTGGAACCGCGCGCGCTGGCCGATGGACTCGGCACGTACCGCGGGGCCCGGCGTCGCATGGAGCGTGTCGGCGAGGCGGCGGGCGTCGAGGTGCTCGACTCCTACGCCCACCACCCGACCGAGATCCGCGCCGACCTGGCGGCCGCGCGGGCGGTGGCCGACGGACGTCGGCTCGTCGTCGTGTTCCAGCCGCACCTGGTCAGCCGCACCCGCCGCCACGGCGTCGACATGGGGCGTGCGCTGTCGGTGGCCGACGAGGTCGTGGTCGCCGATCTCTACCTTGCCCGCGAGGACCCCGATCCCGAGGTCACGTCGCACCTCGTCGTCGACGCCGTCGACGGGCCACCGGCACGCGCCGGGGGACCGGTCGCCACGCTCGCCGCCGCGCTCGAGCCCACCGTGCGCGACGGCGACCTCGTGCTGACCCTCGGCGCCGGCGACGTCACGACCGTGGGGCCCGCGCTGCTGCGCCTGCTCGCGGAGCGCACGTGAGCCTCGACCGCTTCGAGCAGCGGCGACGCAGCGACCGGCGCCGCCGGCTGCTGCGGTGGGGCATCGGCCTGCTCGTGGTCGTCCTCGTCGTGGGCGGCACCTGGCTGGTCGCGTTCTCGTCCACCCTCGCGGTGCGCTCGGTCGAGGTCCACGGCGTCAGGACCCTCACGACGAAGCAGGTCGAGGCCCGCGCCGAGGTGCCCGTCGGACGCCCCCTCGCGCGGCTCGACACCGTGGCGATCGAGGAACGTGTCTCGCGCATCGCCCGCGTCCAGAGCGTCCAGGTCGACCGTTCGTGGCCGCACACCGTCTCGATCACCGTCACGGAGCGCCGGCCGGTCGCGTGGATCCGCCAGGACGGCCGCATCCGCGTGGTCGATCGGTACGGCGTCGACTACCGCACGGTCCGCCGGGCGCCGCGTGGCCTCGTCGAGGTCACCGTCGGCTCGTTCGACGCGCGCAAGCGCCAGCAGGCGCTCGAGGAGTCCGCTGCGGTCGTCGACCAGCTCCGTCGGGAGCAGCCGCGCCTGGCGCGGGTGCTGCGCTCGGTCAGTGCCGACACCAAGGACTCCGTGACGCTGGGTCTCACGAAGCGCCGCACGGTCGTGTGGGGGAGCGCCGACAAGTTCGACGACAAGGCGGCCGTGCTGCGCGCCCTGCTCGAGATCCGGGCGTCGCGCTACGACGTCAGCGCCCCCGAGCAGCCGACGACGAAGAAGTGACGGAAGCCGGCGCGTCGTGCGGCGTGTCGGCGGGGACGGTCGAGGATCGCGCCGTACCGTCGTCGTGGGAGAAGTTGACATAACTTTATACCTCTACCTCAGGGTTAGGGTTCACGGTCACCCTCTCCGTTCCCAGACACAGCTTCGGAAGGCAGCACCATGGCGGTCCAGAACTACCTCGCCGTGATCAAGGTGGTCGGCATCGGCGGCGGCGGCGTCAACGCCGTCAACCGCATGATCGAGGTCGGGTTGAAGGGCGTGGAGTTCATCGCCATCAACACCGACGCGCAGGCGCTGCTCATGAGCGACGCCGACGTCAAGCTCGACGTCGGCCGCGACTCCACGAGGGGACTCGGCGCCGGCGCCAACCCCGACATCGGCAAGCGCGCCGCCGAGGACCACGCCGAGGAGATCGAGGCCGCCATCAAGGGCGCCGACATGGTCTTCGTCACCGCCGGCGAGGGCGGCGGCACCGGCACCGGTGGCGCACCCGTCGTGGCCCGCATCGCGCGCTCGCTGGGGGCGCTGACGATCGGTGTCGTGACGCGGCCGTTCACGTTCGAGGGTCGCAACCGCTCGCGCCAGGCCGACGACGGCATCCAGGCGCTGCGCGACGAGGTCGACACCCTCATCGTCATCCCGAACGACCGGCTGCTCTCGATCAGCGACCCCAACGTCAGCCTGCTCGACTCCTTCCGCCAGGCCGACCAGGTGCTGCACCAGGGCGTCTCAGGCATCACCGACCTCATCACGACCCCCGGTCTGATCAACCTCGACTTCGCCGACGTCAA
>JALRCA010000171.1 GCA_023257515.1 Aeromicrobium sp. | reverse complement strand
GGCAGCCGCTGCCCCGGGGCGGCGCGCGGCGAGGACGAGGTGCTCGTCGCCGAGCTCGACCTGAATTTAAATAGGCAGAT
Organism: Aeromicrobium sp.; assembly: GCA_023257515.1. Lineage (GTDB taxonomy): Bacteria > Actinomycetota > Actinomycetes > Propionibacteriales > Nocardioidaceae > Aeromicrobium. The sequence continues at coordinate 19,394 of JALRCA010000171.1, read as the reverse complement.
CCGTGACCACTGGGGCTTCTCGATGACGGCGAGGCTGCCGATGTACGCAGAGCTGCTCGCGAGGGCCGCGGCGGGGAGTTCAGCCGACTCGCCGACGTGCTCATCCCGTTCCTCGTCTCGCGCCAGATCATCTGCGGCGCCGGCAAGGTCCAGCAGACCCCGCGCGGCACGATCTACTCCGTCAGCCAGCGCGCCGAGCACATCTGGGAGGGCGTCTCGAGCGCCACCACGCGCTCGCGACCGATCATCAACACCCGCGACGAGCCGCACGCCGACGCCGAGCGCTTCCGCCGCCTGCACGTGATCGTGGGCGACTCCAACATGAGCGAGACCACGACGCTGCTCAAGGTCGCCACGACCGACCTGGTGCTGCGGATGATCGAGGCCGGTGTCTCGATGCGCGACCTCACGCTCGACAACCCGATCCGTGCCATCCGCGAGATCTCGCACGACATGACGGGCCGTCGCAAGGTGCAGCTCGCCAACGGCCGCGAGATGTCCGCGCTGGAGATCCAGGCCGAGTACTTCGGCAAGGCGGCGGAGTTCGTCGACCGTCACGGCCTCCACACGCCCACGATCGACCGCACGATGGACCTGTGGGAGCGCGTGCTCAAGGCCGTGGAGTCCGAGGACCTCTCGCTCGTGGAGCGCGAGATCGACTGGGTCATCAAGTTCCGCCTGCTCGATCGCTACCGCACGACCCACGGCCTGAGCTGGAGCGATCCCCGCATCGCCCAGATCGACCTGGCCTACCACGACATCCGGCGCGACCGTGGCCTGTTCCACCTGCTCGAGCGCAAGGGTGCGGTCGCACGCGTCTCGCGCGACCTCGACGTGTTCCGGGCCAAGTCGGTACCGCCGCAGACGACACGCGCCCGCCTGCGCGGCGACTTCATCAAGCGGGCCCAGGAGCGTCGTCGCGACTTCACCGTCGACTGGGTCCACCTCAAGCTCAACGACCAGGCCCAGCGCACGGTGCTGTGCAAGGACCCGTTCCGCTCCCACGACGAGCGCGTCCAACGCCTGATCGACGGCATGTGAACCCCCAGGGAGCTCCTCGACGACGGGCCCCTCAGCAGTCTCTTGGGTGATCTCGTTAGGCTCGACCACGGCCTGATCCCGACGAAAGCTCTGACGTGCTCCGCATCGTGAACCGCACCATCGTCCGCTCCGTCGTCCTCGGAGTCGTCAGCGCCGTCGCGCTCACGGCCTGCGGGTCCGACGACTCCGGACTCTCGTCCGTCACCGTCTCGAAGGGCAAGACCCCGACGGTCAAGGTCGACAAGGGCTTCGCGACCGACAAGACGGACACCCGCGTGGTGGCCGAGGGCAGCGGTGACGAGATCAAGAGCGGCGACGTCGTCAAGGTCAACTACGTCGCCGTGAACGGCCGCACGGGCAAGCAGTTCGACAACTCCTTCAAGGCCGACACGCCCCTGACGGCCACGCTGACGGAGGGCTCGATCCTCCCGGGGTTCGTCAAGGGCCTGACCGGTCAGAAGGTCGGCACCCGGGTCCTCGTCGCCATCCCGCCGAAGGACGGCTTCGACAGCGCGCAGAAGACGCTGGGGCTCAAGAAGAGCGACTCGATGGTCTTCCTGTTCGACATCGTGGCCAAGGTGCCGACCGAGGCCAGCGGCACGGCCAAGAAGCTGCCGGCCGAGGCGCCCAAGGTCGTCCTCAAGGACGGCAAGCCCTCCGGGCTCAAGGCCGGCAGCAAGACCGTCAAGAACCCCAAGAAGTCGATGAGCTGGGTCGCGATCCAGGGCAAGGGCGACAAGCTCAAGGCCAACCAGACGATCTCGGCCCAGTACGTCGGCCAGATTTTCCCCAAGGGCAAGGTCTTCGACAGCAGCTGGGCCAGCGGCAAGCCGCTGAACCAGCCGCTCTCCGGCCTGATCAAGTGCTGGCAGCAGCAGCTCGTCGGCAAGACGATCGGCAGCCGTGTGATCCTCGTGTGCCCGGCCTCCACTGCCTACAAGGGCACCGAGAGCGAGCTCAAGAACGACACGCTCACCTTCGCGATCGATCTGCTGGACGCTTCCTGACATCCTGGGCCCATGGCTGATCGCAAGACCGAGCGCTTGATGAACCTCATCTTCGCGCTCCTGGTCACCCGGCAGTTCCTCAGCAAGGAGCAGATCCGCCAGTCGATCGCCGACTACCGCGAGTCCTCGCAGCAGGCGTTCGAGCGCAAGTTCGACCGCGACAAGGACGAGCTGCGCGAGCTCGGCATCGCGATCGAGACCGGCACGAACGACAAGTACTTCGAGGACGAGCCCGGCTACCGCATCCGCCGTGACGTCGCGGAGCTGCCCGATCTCGACCTGACGCGCGAGGAAGCCGCCGTCCTCGGACTCGCCGCACAGGTCTGGGAGCACTCGGGACTCGCGTCGGAGTCGGCGACGGCGCTGCTCAAGCTCAAGGCCGCGGGCATCCAGGTCGACACCGACGTCCTGCGCACCGCGGAACCACGACTCTCGGCGAACGAGCCGGCGTTCGACACCGCCTGGGAGGCCGCGACGCGGCGCATCCCTGTCACCTTCGTCTACGCACGACCGGGCGGCGAGCAGATGCAGCGTCACGTCCAGCCGTGGGGCATCATCTCGTGGAACGGTCGCTGGTACCTCGGCGGCCACGACCTCGACCGCGGCGAGCCCCGTCTGTTCCGCCTGTCCCGGGTGGTGGGCGACGTCGAGCACGACGGAGCCCCCGGAAGCTACGAGGTCCCGCCCGAGGCCTCGCTGAGCGACCTCGCCCGCGCCCTGTACCCGCCCCGGCCCGATCGCACCGCGGTGCTCCACGTACGGGCCGAGCGCGCCCAGTCCCTGCGTCGTCAGGCGGCGTCGGTGGCGCCAGTCGACGGGGTGACCGATCGCGTGGAGCTGCCGTACTCCTCGTCACGTGACACCGCCGGCGAGATCGCGTCCTACGGCACCGACGTGGTGGTCCTGGAGCCCGAGGACCTGCGGGCGCGCGTCGTGGAGCGTCTGCGCGCGGCGCTGGAGGTGACCTCGTGAACCGCACCCGCGCGCAGGTGCTGCGCATGCTGGCCCTCGTGCCGTACCTGCAGGGCAACGACGGGATCCCGGTCGCCGACGTCGCGCGTGAGTTCGGCGTGCCACCGCGCCAGATCCAGGAGGACCTGCGCCTGCTCATGTACACGGGCGTGGGGGAGTACGCGGGTGAGCTCATCGACTTCGACCTCGGAGCGCTTGAGGAGGACGGCGTCGTGCACATCCGCGACGCCGAGTTCATGACGCGTCCCCTGCGCCTGTCGACGAGCGAGGGCGTCGCTCTCATCGTCGCGCTGCGCACCCTGCGTGCGTCCGCCGGCGAGAACGAGCTCCCGATCATCGACGGCGCCCTGGCCAAGCTCGAGAGCGCCGTCGGCGACGGTGGCGTCGAGGCGCCCGTCGACGTCCACGTCGGCACGGCCGACCCGGCCGTGCAGTCCACGCTCCAACGGGCCGTCACCCAGGGAGAGCGGGTCGAGATCGAGTACGCCAACGCCTCGCGCGACGAGCGCACCGTGCGGCGCATCGACCCTCGCCGGGTCTTCATCGAGAACGGGCAGCTCTACGTCGAGGCCTGGTGCCTGCGCGCCGAGGACCTGCGATTCTTCCGCCTCGACCGCGTGCTGTCCGCGCGCACGACCGGGGAACGGGCCGAGGAGCACGACGGCGCCCCCCGGGACCTGTCCGAGGGGTTCTTCACCCCTGGCGACGACACGCCGTCCGCGATCCTGGACCTGACCCCGGCTGCGGCGTGGATCCAGGAGTACTACGAGGCCCAGGACCTGGGTACCGTCACCCGCCCCGACGGATCGGTGGCACAGCGGGTCCGCCTGCACGGCAGCGACTGGACGTGGCTGACCCGCCTCGCCCTGCGACACGCCGGTGCCGTCCACGTGGTCGAGCCGGTCGACCTGGCGGCCCGGGTGGCGGCCGAGGCACGCGCCGCACTCGACGCGTACAGTGGATGACGAAGCCTCACCAACGGGAGTTCTGATGTTCAAACAGCTCGGACCGACGGAGATCCTCCTCATCCTCGGCGTCGTCCTGCTGCTCTTCGGCGGTCGCAAGCTGCCCGAGCTCGCCCGCGGTTCAGGCCGTGCTCTGCGCATCTTCAAGTCGGAGATCAAGGAGGCCTCGGACGACGACAAGCCCACCGCCGAGCAGGCTCGTGAGCAGCGCGTCGTCAAGCCCGACCCGGCTGACGACGTCCCGCGTCGCGCCGACCCCAGCTGACCTTGGCCCTGCTGCGTCGGCAGCCGCCCCAGGCGACGGGCGGCTCGATGCCGCTCGTCGACCACCTCCGTGAGCTGCGAACGCGCCTCGTCCGGGGCGTGCTCGCGATCCTGCTGGGCACGATCGTGGCCTTCGTCTTCTACGGGCCGATCCTCGACTTCCTGGCGCACCCCTACGACCAGATCCGCCCCGATCTCGAGGCCCAGGGCATCGACACGACCCTGGCGATCACGGGCGTGGGCGGAGCGTTCCAGTTCCAGCTCAAGATCTGCCTGATCGCCGGCATCCTCGGCTCCAGCCCGCTGTGGCTGTGGCAGATGTGGGGATTCGTCCTGCCGGCACTCCACCGCCACGAGAAGCGGTGGGCCGCTCTCCTCACCGGTGTCGGCGCTCCGCTCTTCCTCGCGGGCGCTGCGCTCGCCTACGTCGTGCTGCCGAAGGCGATCCTGCTGCTCATCGGATTCGTCCCCGCGGGCTGGGAGTCGATCCTCACCGGCAAGGACTACCTCGACTTCATCGTCCGCATGATGCTCGTCTTCGGCGTCGCGGCCGAGATCCCGCTCGTCGTGGTCCTGCTCAACCGGCTCGGCATCGTGTCCGGGCGCCAGCTCGTCCGGGCCCGGCCCTGGACCATCGTGGGCATCTTCGTCTTCGCTGCGATCGCGACGCCGACGACCGACCCGCTCACCATGCTGTTCCTGGCCGCTCCGATGACGATCCTGTACCTCGTGGCCGAGACCATCGCGCGCGTCACCGATCGACGGCGGGACAAGGCCGCCGCCGTGGACCGGGTGGACGACGACGAAGCCTCGCCGATCGAGGCGCCGACCTCGGTCGACGACGACTGATCGACCCGTCGACAGGCTCGAGGGACGGGCCGCCACTAGGCTGCCGGGCATGCGCGTCGCTCTCGTCGTCAACCCCACCTCGGGACGTCGCCGTGGCGACCGCGTCGCCGACGCCGCCCGGGTGCGGCTCGCCCGCGACGGTCACGCCGTCACGCTCGTGCGCGGCTCCGACGCCGACGCTGCGGCCCGTGGGGTCGAACGCGAGCTCGCGGCCGGGATCGACCTGCTCGTGGTCGTCGGCGGCGACGGGGCCCTGCACCACCTGCTGCCGCTCGTCCTGACGCACGGGGTCACCGTGGGGATCCTGCCGGCGGGCACCGGCAACGACACGGCCCGCGCCCTCGGCATCCCGGTCAAGGACGAGGCGGCAGCTCTCGACGTCCTGCTCGCCGGGACCACGCGGCTCCTCGACGTCGCCACGACGCCGGCCGGCCCGGTGGTCACGGTGGTCGCCTCGGGGTTCGACTCACGGGTCAACGAGCGGGCCAACGCGATGACGTGGCCCCGCGGGAACATGCGCTACAACCTGGCGATCCTGGCCGAGCTGCGTTCGTTCTCACCGATCCCGTTCCGGATCACCCTCGACGGCCCCGAGCACGACCATGTGGTGCTCGAGCGAGACGTCATGCTCGTCGCGGTCGGCAACGGGCCGTCCTTCGGCGGCGGCCTGCGCATCTGCGAGGGCGCAGACCTGTCCGACGGCCTGCTCGACGTCGTCGTGGTCAACCCGGTCTCCAAGCCGACGCTGCTGCGGGTGTTCCCCGAGCTGTACCGCGGCACCCACCTACGCCGACCCGAGGTCGAGGTCCACCGGGTGCGGTCGGTCGAGCTCGAGGCCGACGACGTCGTGGCCTACGGGGACGGCGAGCGGCTCGGCTCGCTGCCCGTCCGCGTCGACGTCGAGCCCGGCGCCCTGCGAGTCGTCGCCCCCGCGCCTGGTCCGCGTCCGTAGGCTGGAGCCATGACCAGCCCGGCCGAGCGGTTCAGCCGTGCCCGCGAGGACCGGCAGTTCCCCCACCTGACCGAGTTTCGCGACTCCCACGCCTTCGCCCTCGACGACTTCCAGATCCGGGCGTGCCGTGAGCTCGAGGGTGGCCGCGGGGTGCTCGTGGCGGCACCGACCGGGTCGGGCAAGACCGTCGTCGGTGAGTTCGCGGTGCACCTCGCGATGGCCACCGGGCTCAAGTGCTTCTACACGACCCCCATCAAGGCGCTGTCCAACCAGAAGTACAACGACCTGGTGGCACGGCACGGCGTCGACAACGTGGGCCTGCTGACCGGCGACACCTCGATCAACGGCGACGCGCCCGTCGTCGTCATGACGACCGAGGTGCTGCGCAACATGCTCTACGCGGGCTCGCGCACGCTCGAGGGCCTCGGCTACGTCGTCATGGACGAGGTGCACTACCTCGCCGACCGGTTCCGCGGCGCCGTGTGGGAGGAGGTCATCATCTCCCTCGCGCCGTCGGTCACGGTCGTGTCGCTGTCCGCGACGGTCTCGAACGCCGAGGAGTTCGGCGACTGGCTCACCGAGGTCCGTGGCGACACGATCACGATCGTCGAGGAGCGCCGTCCCGTCCCGCTGCACCAGCACGTCATGGTCGGCCGCCGGCTCTACCCGCTGTTCCAGGAGGGCCAGGCCGAGGGGCAGGTCAACCGTCAGCTCGAGCGCATGGCGCGCGAGGACTGGCAGATGACGCGCACCCACAAGGGCCGTCCTCCCAAGGGCGGTCGGCGCCCCCGCAGCCGGCACCGCACCCCGGGGCGCGTCGAGGTCGTCGAGAAGCTCGAGTCCGAGGGCCTGCTCCCGGCGATCGTGTTCGTGTTCAGCCGCGCCGGCTGCGCGGCCGCCGTCGAGCAGCTCCTCGAGGCCCGGCTGAGCCTCACCACGCCCGAGGAGCGCACCGAGATCCTGCACGTCGTCGACGAGGCGTGCGCCCACCTGCCCGACGAGGACCTGCAGGTCCTGGGCTTCCACGAGTTCCGCGACGGCATCTCGCGCGGCGTCGCGGCGCACCACGCCGGCATGCTGCCGACCTTCAAGGAGGTCGTCGAGGTGCTCTTCAGCGCAGGCCTCGTCAAGGTCGTGTTCGCGACCGAGACCCTCGCCCTCGGCGTCAACATGCCGGCGCGATCCGTCGTCATCGAGCGGCTCTCGAAGTGGAACGGCGAGGCGCACGTCAACCTGACGCCCGGCGAGTACACGCAGCTGACCGGACGCGCCGGCCGTCGCGGCATCGACGTCGAGGGGCACGGCGTCGTGCTGTGGCAGCCCGGCCTGGACCCGCGTCAGGTCGGGGGACTGGCCTCGAACCGCACGTACCCCCTCAACTCCTCGTTCCGGCCCTCGTACAACATGGCCGTCAACATGGTCGACAGCGTCGGCCGCGTCGACGCCCGCGAGCTGCTGGAGCAGTCGTTCGCGCAGTTCCAGGCCGACCGTTCCGTCGTCGAGATCGTGCGCCAGATCCGCAAGGCCGACGAGGCGCTCGAGGGCTACCGGGAGTCCGCGACGTGCGACCAGGGCGACTTCATGGAGTACGCGCGGCTGCGCCGTGAGCTCAAGGACCTCGAGACCTCGGGCTCCAAGCGTCGCCGCTCCGCCGAGCGCGACGAGGTCGTCGCCTCGCTCGCCCAGCTCAGGGTCGGTGACGTGATCGAGGTGCCGGCCGGGCGCTGGTCCGGCCTCGCCGTCGTGCTCGACCCCGGGGGAGCGGTGCCCGAGCAGCCGCGCCCGATGGTGCTGACCGCCACCCGCCACGCACGGCGTCTGGCGCTGCCGGACTTCCCGACCCCGGTCGAGGCGATCACCCGCATGCGCATCCCCAAGTCGTTCAGCTCACGCAACCCGCAGGACCGGCGCGACCTCGCGTCGTCATTGCGCAACAAGGTGCCCGACGTGCCGGCGAGGAACGTCCAGCCGTACCACCGCGACGCCGTCGCCCAGGACCCGCGGATCGACGAGATCCGCCGGCGCCTGCGCGACCACCCGTGCCACCAATGCCCGGACCGCGAGAAGCACGCCCGGTGGGCCGAGCGGTACACCCGGCTCGAGAAGGACACCGAGCAGCAGCGTCGCCGGATCGCGCAGCGCACCAACACCGTCGCACGCCAGTTCGATCGCGTGTGCGAGGTCCTCGACACGCTCGGCTACCTCGACGGAGATACCGTCACGGCGGACGGGGCCCGGTTGCAGCGCATCTACAGCGAGCTCGACCTGCTCGTGAGCGAGTGCCTGCGACGGGACGTCTGGACGGACCTCACGCCGGCCGAGCTCGCCGCCGTCGTGAGCGGGCTGACCTTCGAGTCGCGCAACGCCGACGATGCCCCCGCCCCCCGGTGGCCGACGCGCCGCGTGCTCGACGTCGGCGAGGCCATGCAGTCGCTCGGCGCCGACCTGCAGCTGCTCGAGCGTGAGCACCGCGTGCGCTTCCTGCGTGGCACCGACTTCGGGTTCGCGCAGGCCGTGTGGGACTGGGTCGAGGGCGCGTCGCTCGACGACGTGCTGCGCCGCACCGACATGGCGGCCGGCGACTTCGTGCGGGCCATGAAGCAGCTCATCGACCTGATCGCCCAGATCGCGCACGCCACGACGTCCGACGACCTGCGGCGCACGGCTCGGGACGCTCTCGACGGACTGCGCCGCGGTGTGGTGGCCTACTCCGCCCTCTGATGGACTGGGCGGCCCCGTGACACCACCCGATCGTCGGCTCACGAGTCTCGAGCGACGACTCGACACCTGGGCCAGGTCCCGCCTGCTGGGCACGGCGCCTCGCGGTCCCCGGGCGTTCGTCGTCGAGCTGCTGGTCTTCGGCGTCAAGCAGGCGTGGGCCTGCGTCTTCGGCGGCGTCCTGCTGGCCGCGATCGTCGCCGCCAGGCTCTGGTACCCCGACGATGCCGCGCTCGCACGCAACGACCTGCTGGTGCTCGTCGCGCTCGCGACCCAGGTGGTCATGGTCGTGCTGCGACTCGAGACGGGACGTGAGCTCGCGACGATCGTGCTGTTCCACGTCGTCGGCACCGCGATGGAGCTGTTCAAGACCGACGTCGGCTCGTGGGAGTACGCGGCCGGGGGAGTGCTGCACCTCGGGGCCGTCCCACTGTTCACCGGGTTCATGTACGGAGCGGTCGGCTCCTACCTCGCCCGCGTCATGCGGCTGTTCGACCTGCGCTTCACGCACTACCCGCCGATCTGGGCCACGCTGCCGCTCGCGGCGGCGATCTACGTGAACTTCTTCAGCCACCACTACGTGGTCGACCTGCGGTGGTGGCTCGTGGCCGCCGTCCTGCTGCTCTACGGTCGCAGCCGCATGTTCTTCCGTGTGCTGCGCGTCCGGACGTGGATGCCGGTCACGCTCGCGTTCGTGCTCGTGGCGCTGTTCATCTGGGTCGCCGAGAACGTCGGGACGATCACGGGCACGTGGACCTACCCGGATCAGGCCGACGGCTGGCACCTCGTGTCCGTGACCAAGCTCGTGTCGTGGTTCCTGCTCATGAATCTGTCGGTCGTGCTCGTGACCCTGGCGCACCCACCGCGGGAACCGGAGCCTGCCCCGAGGTCAGCGCAAGGCTGACAGGAGCCGTTCCGGGGCGCCGCCGAGCGACCACTGCTCGCCGAAGGCGGTCAGCCCGTGTCGAGCCGCGTCGTCGAGCGCCGCGAGCGGCTCGACCTGCACGTCGGTCACGTCGGTGCGCACGGTGACGACCTGACGCATGACGCCGATGGCGTCCTCGGACTCCACGAGCGAGGCGCGGACCCGGGGCTTGACGTCGCTCGACGGGTCCTTGGCGGCGGCCAGGATGCCGTCGAGGTCTCCGAACGCGTTCAGGAGCGTCGCCGCCGTCTTCTCACCGATCCCCTTGACGCCCGGGATGCCGTCGGAGGTGTCGCCGCGCATGGTGGCGAAGTCGACGTACTGCTGGGGCTCGACGTCGTACTTGGCGCGGATCCAGGCGGCGTCGACGACGTCGTGGTTGCCGACCCCGCGCGCCGTGTAGAGCACGCGCACGGGGTGCGCGTCGTCGACGAGCTGGAACAGGTCGCGGTCGCCGGTGACGACGTCGACAGGCCCGTCCCACCGACCGGCGAGCGTGGCGATGACGTCGTCGGCCTCGGCGTGCGGCGCGCCGACGACGGGGATGCCGACCAGGCCGAGTGCCTCGGCGATGAGCGGCACCTGCGGCGACAGGGCGTCGGGAACTTCCTCGGCGGTCCCACCCGGGCCGGCCTCAGGATCTGCCAGGCGATGCGTCTTGTACGACGGCAGGAGGTCGACCCTCCACTGTGGACGCCAGTCGTCGTCCCAGCACGCCACGATCGCCTCGGGCTCGTAGCGGTCGGCGAGCGTCGCCACGAAGTCGACGATCCCGCGCACGGCGTTGACGACGGTGCCGTCGGCGGCCTTGAACGAGTCCGGGATGCCGTAGAACGCCCGGAAGTACAGGCTCGCGGAGTCGAGCAGGAGCAGCCGGCCGCGGGTGGGTGACGCCATGGCGTCAGCGTAGAGCAGTGCGCGGAGACCCCGTCGGGGACGCACTCTGAGGGATCGTGGTCGTCCAAGCGACCTCGATCCCTCAGAGTGCGTCGATCAGCGCAAAGGACTGAGGGGTCGCGGTCGCTCCAGCGACCACGACCCCTCAGACTGCGTCCCGGGGGCTGAGCCCGGCCGGGCTCAGCCCGGTCGGCGCGCCGTCACCGCAGGGGCTGCTTGCCCAGGTGGGACTGCGCCTTGGCGCTCTTCTTGGCCGCCTGCTTGGACTTCAGCGCGCGCTGCGCGTCGCCGTACAGGCCCTTCTTGGACAGCGCGATCGTCGCGATCGCGTGCGCCGCGCCGTCGCTCAGCTGACCCAGCACCGTGGTGTTCAGGTTGGTGATGTCGTCAGCGGGCGAGTGGTAGTTCTGGTCGAGCGTCTCGCCCGCCGTCCCGCCGTAGATCGTCGCCTGGCGCTCGGTCTTGACGTCGTCCGCGCCGCTGAACAGGCCACCGGCCGGGATGCCGTACTCGATGAACGGACCGTAGTCGGAGCGTCCGTCGAACTCGGTCGGGTCGGTCGCCAGCTTCTTCGAGGCGAAGTAGTCGGTGAAGACCTTCTCGATCTCGCCCGAGCCGGCCGGACCCTGGGTGCCGAGCGACGAGCCGTCACCGTCGTAGACGAGGCGGACGAAGTTCGGCGAGCCCAGCATGTCGAAGTTGAGGTTCGCGTAGATCTTGCTGCGCGCCGTGTCCGACAGGGAGTCCACGTAGTGCTGCGAGCCGACGAGGCCGAGCTCCTCGGCGCCCCAGAAGGCGAAGCGGACCGGGCGCTGCAGCTTCTTGGTGTACCCCGTGCGCGCGAGCTGCTTGGCGATCTCCAGGATCGCTGCGGTGCCGGTGCCGTTGTCGTTGATGCCGGGGCCCTCCGGGACCGAGTCCAGGTGTGCTCCGACGACGAGCACCTGGTCGTCGTTCTTGGTCTTCTTGGGCCAGTCGGCGATCAGGTTGTGCGTCTTGCGGTCGAGGTCGATCGTGGTGTCGGTGGACACCTCGGCCGTCGCGCCGCCGTCCTCGGCGTCCTCGACCAGCGCCTTGCCGTCCTCGTACGAGAGACCGACGACGGGCAGGCCCGCCGGCTCGCCCAGCGTGCCGACGGCGAGGTCGGTGCGCTCCGGGTTGCCCTCGTTGAAGATGATCACGGCGTCGTAGCCGGCCGCCTTGGCGTTCTTGGCCTTGAGACCGAAGTCGCACGTGCCGCGCTGGATGAGCGCGATCGACGGCTCGCTCGGAGCGGCCTCGAAGTCCGAGGCCTCGCAGCCTGACGTGCTGCTGGGCTCCGGCGTCGCCGGGATGACGACGTCCTTCGTCGGCACGACCGGTCCGGACACCGTGCCGGAGTCGGAGTAGGTGAAGACCGCGGTCTCGAGGTCCTGGGCCGTCGGCGTCAGCTGCTTGAGCGTCGCCGGCTCGTTCTCGGAGAAGAAGGGGAAGGAGAACTCCTGCTTGCGCACGGTGTAGCCCGCGGCGCGCAACGTCTTGGCGACGTACGCCGACGAGGCGTCGTAGCCCGGCAGACCGGACGCCCGGTTGCCGTCGTTCCGGTTGGCGATCGTCTGCAGCTGACGCAGGTGCTTGAGCAGCCCGTTGACCTGCACCGCCTTCGTGAGCTTGCTCGTGTCGACCGCCTTCGCGTGTCGACCCTTGCCCTGGTGGGCGTCGTGGTGACGGCCGCCGGCATGGGCCGGTGCGGCGCTGACGAGACCTGCGACGAGGACGCTTGCCGCGGTGGCGGCGACGACTCTGCGCATGGGACCCCCCGATCCGTTGTGTGCGTGTGGTGAGCCCCACCCTAGGCAGGATCGGGAGGCCCTGCAGCAGTGGTTGCACGGCGGGACGGTCTGCACGTCGTCGCCGACCGATGATGGGATCGGGCCGATAGGCTCGGCGCGTGACCTCCCGATTAACCCGTGCGCAGCAGGTCGCGACCGACCACGGTCTCGACGCCCTCCTCATCACCCCGGGCGCGGACCTGCGCTACCTGACGGGCTACGACGCCAAGCCGCTCGAGCGGCTCACGTGCCTCGTGCTGCCGACCCAGGGCGATCCGGCCCTGGTCGTGCCGGCCTTGGAACGGGCCGCGGCCGAGGCGTCCGGCGTCGACCTGCCGATCGTGACGTTCGGCGAGACCGACGATCCGTTCGCCCTCGTCGCCCAGCACCTGCAGGGCGCCGCGAGCGTCGCCGTCGACGACCACATGTGGGCCGAGCGGGTGTTCCGGCTGCAGGACGCGCTCGAGGCCCGCCTCAGCGTCGCCAGCCCGGTCATCCGCGAGCTCCGCATGCGCAAGGACGCCGCCGAGGTCGAGGCGCTCCGCGAGGCCGGCGCGGCGATCGACCGCGTGCACGCGCGCGTCCACGAGTGGCTGCGTCCAGGACGCACCGAGCGAGAGGTGGGGGCCGACATCGCCCGCGCCATCATCGACGAGGGACACGTGCAGGTCGACTTCGTCATCGTCGGCTCCGGCCCCAACAGCGCCTCGCCCCACCACGAGGTGTCCGACCGCGTCATCGAGGCCGGCGACCCCGTCGTCGTCGACCTGGGCGGCACCACGGAGGCCGGCTACTGCTCGGACTCGACCCGCACCTACCTGGCCGGCGGCACGCCGGACCCGGCCTACCTCGAGGCCTACACGGTGCTCGAGGCGGCGCAGGCGGCCCAGCGCGCCCACGCACGCCCCGGTGTCACGGCCGAGTCCGTCGACGCCGTCGGGCGAGAGATCCTCGTGGACGCGGGCCTCGGCGACCTCTTCATCCACCGCACCGGTCACGGCATCGGGCTCGAGACGCACGAGGAGCCCTACATCGTGGCCGGCAGCGACCTGCTGCTCGAGCCGGGCATGGCGTTCTCGATCGAGCCGGGCTTCTACCGGGACGGACGTCACGGCGCCCGCATCGAGGACATCGCCGTGTGCACCGAGGACGGCCTCGAGGTCCTGAACCAGCGTCCCCGCGAGCTCGTCGTCCTGTGAGTGCTCGGGCCGCGGTCGCGGCCGCGGCCCTGTGCGGGGTGCTCAGCGCGCTCGCCTTCGACCCGGTGGCGGTCCCGTACCTGATGGTCCTCGCGGTCGCGGGGCTCCTGTGGACCGTCCGTCGGCTCGCGGACGCGCGTCGGCGCGTGGTCCTGCTGACGGGCTTCGTCTACGGACTCGCGTTCATGGCTCCGCTCATCTGGTGGATGCGTGCCGTCTCGACGGGGGCATGGGCCGGCCTCGTGGTCGTCGAGGCGGTCTTCCTCGCCGTGACGACGCTCGCGCTCAGAACCGCGTGCACCCTGCGCGCCTGGCCCGTGTGGGCGGCCGGCGTCTGGGTCCTGGGGGAGTGGGCCCGCGGCACGTTCCCGTTCACCGGGTTCCCGTGGGGGCGCCTGGTCCACACCACGATCGACACGCCGCTCGCGGCGTGGGTGCGGCTGCTCGGCATGCCTGCGACCTCGGCTCTCCTCGTGCTCGTGGCCGCCGGGCTGGTGGTGCTCGTCGAGGGCACGTTCCGAGCGCGTCTCACGGCCGCGGTCGGGATCGTGGCCGCACTTCTGGTCGGCGCGATCCTGCCGACCGGCGCTCCGGGCGTGAGGGGCGACCTCCGCGTCGCCCTCGTGCAGGGCGACGTGCCCGGTGAGTTCCTGACGTGGGTGCGTGGCGACATCTTCCGGCTCCACGCGGCCGAGACCCAACGCCTCGTCGCTCGCGTCCAGTCCGGTCAGGAGCAGCGTCCCGACCTGGTCCTGTGGCCGGAGAACAGCACGGACACCGATCCGCTCCACGACGAGCCCGTGCGACGTCGGATCGAGGAGCTCTCGGGGGCGCTGCGGGCCCCGATCCTCGTCGGCGGTCTCTTCGACGGCGAGCGCGACGACCAGGTCGTCAACGCCGGTCAGGTCTGGACCCGGAACGGCCCGGGCGAGCGCTACGTCAAGCGCAAGATCGTGCCGTACGGCGAGTACGTGCCCTTCCGCCACGCGCTCGGGGGTCTCGTGCCGCGGATCGACCGCGACATCCCGCGCGACATGGTCGCCGGCGACGCGAGCGGCGCGCTCCCCGTCGCGGGCACCGTCATCGGTGACACGATCTGCTTCGACGTCGCGCACGACGGCATCGTGCGCGAGGCCCTGCAGGACGATGCGAGCATCCTGGTCGTGCAGACGAGCAACGCCGCCTTCACCGGCACGTCCCAGCCCGAGCAGCAGTGGAAGATCTCCCGCCTGCGCGCGCTCGAGACCGGGCGTCCCGTGCTCGTGCCCTCGACCAACGGGATCAGCGGGGTCGTCGACGCCCGCGGCCGGGTCGTCGATCGCGCGCCGGTCCGCACGCCGGCGACGATCGTGCGCGACGTGCCGCTCTCCACCGGGTCGACCCCGGCCCGGACGACGGAACGACCGCTCGAGATCGCCCTGGTGACCCTCGGTCTGGTTGGATGGGTGCTCGGAGCCCGACGGCTCCGCAGTGCGAGGACGGAGGGAGCCCGGGATGCGCACGCTGGTCGTGATGCCGACCTATGACGAGGCCGAGAACATCGAGACTGTCGTGCGGCGAGTCCGCGCGGCACGTCCCGACGTCGACCTGCTCGTCGTCGACGACGCCTCACCCGATGGGACCGGCGTGCTGGCCGACCGGCTCGCCGCTCACGACCCCCAGGTCCACGTGCTGCACCGGGGCCGCAAGGACGGCCTCGGCGGCGCGTACCGCGCCGGCTTCGCCTGGGGTCTCGATCGCGACTACGAGGTCCTCGTCGAGATGGACGCCGACGGCTCCCACCTGCCCGAGCAGCTGCACCGCCTGCTCGACGCGATCGAGCACGGCGACGGCGCCGACCTCGTGATCGGCTCGCGCTGGGTCCCGGGCGGCGCGGTCGCGAACTGGCCCTGGTACCGACGGGCGATCTCGCGGGGCGGCACCGCCTACGCGCGCACCATGCTCGCCCTCCCCGTCGAGGACGCGACGGCCGGGTACCGGGCGTTCCGCGCGAGCGCACTGCTGCAGATCCACCTCGAGCTCGTCGCGTCACAGGGCTACTGCTTCCAGATCGACCTGACCCGCCGGGCACACGCCGCAGGTCTGCGCATCGTCGAGGTCCCCATCACGTTCGTCGAGCGCGAGCACGGGCGGTCCAAGATGAGCGCCGCGATCGTGCGTGAGGCACTCTGGCGCGTCACGACGTGGGGTGTGCGCCTGCGCCTCGGGCCGGCCCGACGCGAACGAGCGGTCGAGCCCCGAAGGGCCCGACCGCTCGGTCGGATCTGAGCCTCAGGCTCAGGCGGACTTCTTCTTGCCGCGCCGGTGCAGGTGCGGCGGCCCGATCTCGCCGGAGCGCAGCAGCTCGAGGCGCTCGGAGAGAATCTCCTCCAGCTCGTCCTCGGAACGGCGCTCGAGAAGCATGTCCCAGTGCGTGCGGACCGGCTTCTCCTCCTTCTTCTCGGGCTCGTTGCCCTCGGCGTAGCGACCGATCAGACCGGTCTTGGGGTCCTCCCACTCGTAGGGGACCTCCGCCTCGTCGGCCATCGTGACCGTGAAGGTCCGGCCGTCGGCGAGGACGTACTCGATCTCGCGTCGGGGAGCCATCTCGACGCCGCGCTCGTCCTCGAAGCTCTGAGCTCCCAGGCGTGCACCGCGTAGTGCTCGTTCAGCCATGGGCCTCTCCTTTCCCCGATGTACAGGTCTACGTGTTCCTCAACGTAGGCCACACGTATGAGATTCCCCTGAACAGCGCCTCAGCGCATCTCGAGGGCCCGGTCCTCGACGTCGGACGGGACCGCGAGGAGGGCCGCCAGGCCGATGCCGAGCACCAGCAGGATCCCGACGATGCCCCACCGGTCGTCGCCTCCGAGGAAGGCGAACAGGCCGAAGAGCGTAGGGGAGAGGAACGAGGCGGCGCGACCGGTCATCGCATAGAGGCCGAAGTGCTGGCCCTCCTTGCCCACGGGAGTGATGCGGGTCAGGTAGGTCCTCGAGGCGGACTGGGCCGGGCCGACGAACACGCACAACGCGAGGCCGAAGATCCAGAACATCGCGGGTCCGGAGACGAAGAGCAGGATGCCCCCCACGACGAGCATCGAGACCAGCGACCCGACGATGACGAACCGCGGGCCCGCCCGGTCGTCGACGCGCCCGGCCAGGAAGGCGCCCGCGGCGGCGAACACGTTGGCGACCACGCCGAAGATCAGCACGGAGTCCTCGGCGATGCCGTAGACGCTCACTGCGATGATCGCGCCGAACGTGAACACACCGGTCAGTCCGTCGCGGTACAGCGCGCTGGCGCCGAGGAACATGGCCGTGCGACGGTCGTCGGCCCACATGCGGCGCAGGTCGGCGAACAGGATCCGGTACGACTGCAGGAACCCGGCCTGCGGCACCGGGCTGGCCGAGGCGGGGAGCTCGGGGATGCTGAGGAAGAGCGGGATCGCGAACACCGCGAACCAGCCGGCACTGAGCAGCGCGATCAGCCGGATGTTGAAGCCGTCGTCGGTGGGCACGCCGAACAGCCCGCCGTCGCCGCTGATGAACCCGAAGTAGCAGATCAGCAGCAGGATGATCCCGCCCAGGTAGCCGAACGCCCAGCCGATGCCCGAGACCTTGCCGACGTCCTCGGGCGTCGAGACCTGGCGCAGCATCGAGAAGTACGGCACCTGGGCCAGCTCGAAGACGACCGTGCCGGCGGCGAACAGCGCCAGTCCGAGCCAGAGGTAGTGGTAGTCGTCCTGGACGAAGAACAGTCCCGCGGTGATCACCACGACGGCGGCCGTCAGCAGGCCGAGGGACCGTTTGCGGCCGCCCCTCGCGTCGGAGCGCTGGCCGGTGACCGGGGCCAGGACGGCCAGCACGAGGCTCGCGGCGCCGATCGCCCAGCCGAGCCAGGAGCTGGCCGAGATGGGACCGGGCAGGTCCTCGCCCACCCCCTTGGTCAGGTAGACCGAGAAGACGAACGTGACGATGACCGCGTTGAACGATGCGGAGCCCCAGTCCCACAGGCTCCACGCGACGACCTGGCGTGCCCGCGTGCGGGGTGCGACGGCGTTGTCGACCATGGCGTCACGATGTCACAGCCACGGCTCACCTGGGCGCGGCGCCCGACCGTCCCGGCCCGCTGATTCCCAGGCTCGCCAGGGAACCAGCCGACCACGCCCGGTTCCCGGTCACGACGCCCGGGTCACGACGCCCGCATCGTGAGGATTCCCGGGCTCACCGGCCCCGACCTCGGCCGAGCCCCGTACTCAGCGGATGCCGTACTCAGCCGATGCCGTGCTCAGCGGATGCCGTGCCACTGGCCACGGCTCTGCAGCACCTCGCGCAGGATGTCGGGCCGGTCCGTCACGAGGCCGTCGACACCGAGGTCGAGCAGGCGATCCATGTCCTCGGCCGTGTCGACGGTCCACACGTGCACCTCGACGCCGAGGCGATGGGCCCGCCGCAGGAAGGCGGGCGTGACGATCCGCACCGGTCCGCGCTTCTCCGGCACCTGCACGGCGACCGGGCCCTTGACCGGCAGCCCCAGCATGATGCGCAGCACCTCGTCGGGCGTCCCGGACGTCGCGATCTCGGGGGCGATGCGGCGCAGTCTCATCAGGCGCTTGCGCGAGAAGCTCGCGAGCAGCACCCGGTCGGTCGCGCCGGCGTGTCGCACCACGTCGACCACGCGGTCGACGGCGCCGTCGGCCTTCACGTCGATGTTGAATCGCGTGGTCGGCAGCGCCGCGAGCACGTCGCCCAGGCGGGGGATCGCCGCCCGCCCGTCGAGGAGGACGTCGTCGACGCGGTCCGAGTCGAGCTCCTCGATGGGGGCCGGGTCGCCGGTGAGTCGCGTCAGGTCGGCGTCGTGGAACGCATAGACGATCCCATCACGTGAGCAGTGCACGTCGGTCTCGACATAGCCGAATCCGAGCGCCACGGCGTTCTCGAACGCCTCGAGGGTGTTCTCGATGCCGAGGTTGCGCGACAGCAGTGCGCCGCCGCGGTGCGCGAGCGCCCGCGGCCTCGGGGGGTCGAGGTAGGACACGATCGGATCAGATGTCGCGGAACGTCTCGATCTGGGCGCCCAGCGTGTTCAGCCGCTCGGCGAGGTCCTCGTAGCCACGGGCGATGACGTAGATGTTGCGCAGCACGGAGGTGCCCTTCGCCGCGAGCATCGCGAGCAGGATCACCACCGCAGGGCGCAGCGCCGGGGGACACACGATCTCGGTCCCGCTCCAGTGCGTCGGGCCCTCGACCAGCACCCGGTGCGGGTCGAGGAGCTTGACGCGCGCGCCGAGCTTGTTGAGCTCGGTCAGGTAGACGGCGCGGTTCTCGTAGACCCAGTCGTGCAGCAGCGTCTGCCCCTCGGCCGTCGCCGCGATGACGGCGAAGAACGGCAGGTTGTCGATGTTGAGGCCCGGGAACGGCATCGGGTGGATCTTGTCGATCGGCGCGTGCAGGGTCGAGGACTGCGTCGTGATGTCGACGAGTCGCGTCCGGCCGTTCTCGGCGGGGTACTCGGGGGAGCGCTCGTACTCCAGCCCCATCTCCTCGAGCAGGGCGAGCTCGATCTCCATGAACTCGATCGGGACACGGCGCACGGTGATGCTCGACTGGGTGACGATGGCGGCCGCGATGAGGCTCATGGCCTCGATGGGGTCCTCGCTGGGCGCGTACTCGACGTCGCGGTTGATGCGGGTCTTGCCGGTGACCCGCAGCGTGGTGGTGCCGATGCCCTCGATCTCCACACCGAGCTCGGTCAGGAAGAAGCACAGGTCCTGGACCATGTAGTTCGGGCTGGCGTTGCGGATGACCGTGACGC
>JALRCA010000012.1 GCA_023257515.1 Aeromicrobium sp. | reverse complement strand
CACGGTCATGCCACGCTCGCGGAAGACGTCCTCGATGAGGTTGGCGGCGTCCTCGTCCTCGCCGGGCAGCACGCGGTCGCGGCTCGAGACGAGCGTCACCTCGGCGCCGAGCCCGTTGTACGCGCTGGCGAACTCGGCGCCGGTCACGCCGGAGCCGACCACGATCATGTGCTCGGGGAGCTCGCGCAGGTCGTAGACCTGCTCCCACGTCAGGATGCGCTCCCCGTCGGGCTGCGCGTCGGGGCTGACGCGCGGGTGGGCACCGGTCGCGACCAGGACACCGTCGACCGACAGCTCGGACACGCCGTCGGCGCCCTCGATGCGCACCGTCGAGCGGTCGACGAGCGTCGCGGTCCCCTGCACGATCGTGATGCTCGAGACGCCGAGGCGGTCGGCGATGTCCTGGGACTGGGCCTTGGCGAGGGCCAGGACGCGGTCGTTGACGCTGGCGAGGTCGGCGCGGATCGCGCGCGGCACCTCGACGCCGAGCTCGGCCGAGGACTCCACCTCGGTCAGCAGGTCGGACGTCGCGATGAGCGTCTTGCTCGGCACGCAGTCGGTCAGGACGGTCGACCCGCCGAGTCCGTCACGCTCGACGACGGTCACCTCCGCGCCGAGCCGCGCGGCCACCAGGGCCGCCTCGTATCCGCCGGGTCCGCCACCGATGATCGCCACTCGAGTCACGCGAGCATTGTCTCAGCAGGCGATCGTCGGCAGCGAGTCTGGGGCAGCGGGTCTCGACACGGTCGACCTACCGCACCGCCGGTCAGCGGCGGTACTGGGGCAGCAGGGCGGAGAGCTCGGCGAACAGGTCGCCGTTGAGGGAGAAGACGACCTTGACCTCGTCGAGCACGCGGGCGCGACCGGCATCGTCGAGGGGCAGGGCGTCGAGCGCGGCCCGGTAGCCGTCCTTGTACGGCTTCGGCTTCGGGATCTGCTCGAACCGGTAGAACGCGACACCCGCGCCGGGCTCCAGGTCGTACTCGCGGCTGAGCACGCGGCCGATGGCCTGCCCGCCGGAGAGGTCACCCAGGTAGCGCGTGTAGTGGTGCGCCACGAAGAGGCCGCCCCAGGCCATGCTGTCGAGCACGCGGACCACGTACGCGTCGGTGGCGGGGCTGTCGATCGCCGCCGCGTCCTGCGGGTTGCTCCCCCACACCGCGAGGTCCGCGTCGATCGAGGCGAGCCGCTCGAGGGCCGGGTCGATGACCGGCCCGGCGATCACGTCGTCGCGCAGCTCGACGGCGACCTGCTCGATCGCGGCGTAGACCCGTCGCAGCGAGCCGAGGTAGCGCGCGTACCCGGCGGCGTCCACCCGTCCGTCCACGAGCTCGGCCATGAAGGGCGACGACTCGGCCTCGCGGTGCTCCTGCTGCGATCCGCTGCGCAGGAGCGTCGAGAGGGGCTCGGTGGCCAGCGCGGGGTCGTTCGGCACTCGGTTAATGTACGGCAGGTGAGCACCTCGGACCTTGCACGACGAGCCGCACAGTCCCTGGCCGACATCACGGGGGTCGAGCGTCACGACGTCGCCCTCGTCATGGGGTCGGGCTGGCTCCCCGCCGCCGACGCCCTGGGCGAGCCGCGCACCGAGCTGGCCGCCGCCGAGCTGCCCGGCTTCGTGCAGCCGGCGGTCGAGGGCCACGGAGGCACGATCCGCTCGGTGGCCCTCGGAGAGGTCAACCTGCTGATCTTCCTGGGCCGCACCCACTTCTACGAGGGTCACGGCGTCGCGAGCGTCGTCCACGGCGTCCGCACGGCAGCGGCGGCCGGGTGCCGCGCCGTGGTGCTGACCAACGGCTGTGGAGGTCTGGACCCCTCGTGGTCGCCCGGCACCCCCGTGCTCATCAGCGACCACATCAACCTGACGGCGACGTCGCCGATCGAGGGTCCGAACTTCGTCGACCTGACCGACGCCTACTCCCCTCGGCTGCGCGAGCTGTGCCGCGAGATCGACCCGAGCCTCGACGAGGGCGTGTACGCCCAGTTCCCCGGGCCGCACTACGAGACCCCGGCCGAGATCCGCATGCTGGCCGCGATGGGTGGCACGTTGGTCGGCATGTCGACGGTGCTGGAGACGATCGCGGCCCGTGAGGTCGGGCTGGAGGTGCTGGGCATCTCGCTCGTCACCAACGCGGCGGCCGGTCTGACCGGCGAGCCGCTCAACCACGAGGAGGTGCTCGAGGCCGGCCGCTCGGCCGCCTCGCGCATGGGCGAGCTGCTCGCCCAGGTCCTCCCCCGCGTCTGAGAACCCACCCCGAGGAGACTCGCATGAGCGTCGTCGAGCAGGCCCGCGCCTGGCAGGCCCAGGATCCCGATCCCGTCACCCGCGACGAGATCGACCGCCTGGTCGAGGCGGGCGACGTCGCCGAGCTCGAGGACCGGTTCCGGGAGCGGCTGCAGTTCGGCACGGCCGGCCTGCGCGGCGCGCTCGGCGCCGGACCGAACCGCATGAACCGCGTCGTCGTGGCGCAGGCCGCCGCCGGGCTGTCCCGGTACCTGCTCGACCACGCCGGCGGCACCCAACCGTCCGTCGTGATCGGCTACGACGCCCGCCACAACTCCGACGTGTTCGCCCGCGACACCGCCGAGATCGCCGAGGCCCTCGGCGTCCGGGCCCACCTGCTGCCCGAGCCTCTGCCGACGCCGGTCCTGGCGTTCGCGATCCGTCACCTCGGTGTCTCCGCCGGGGTCATGGTCACGGCCTCCCACAACCCGCCGCAGGACAACGGCTACAAGGTGTACCTCGAGGACTCGAGCCAGATCGTGCCGCCGGCCGACAGCGACATCTCGGCCGCGATCGACGCGGTGGGTCGGGTCGACGAGCTCGCCCGCAGCTCCGACTACGTCGTGCTGGGCCCGGAGGTCGCCGAGGCGTACGTCGAGGCGTGCACGGCCCTGGCCGGCGACGGTGCCCGCGACGTGGTCGCCGTGTACACCCCGCTGCACGGCGTCGGCCGCGACACGGTGGTCGAGGTCGTGCGCCGGGCCGGCTTCCCGGCCCTGCACGTCGTGGCCGAGCAGGCCGCCCCCGACCCGGACTTCCCGACGGTCGCGTTCCCGAACCCCGAGGAGCCCGGCGCCATGGATCTGGCCCTCGCCCTCAGCGAGCACGTCGGGGCCGACGTCGTCGTCGCGAACGATCCCGATGCGGACCGCTGCGCCGTGGGCGTCCGCGACCGCTCGGGCGGCTACCGCATGCTGACCGGCGACCAGGTCGGCGCCCTGCTCGCCGACCTGCTGCTGCGTCGTGGTGTCG
Organism: Aeromicrobium sp.; assembly: GCA_023257515.1. Lineage (GTDB taxonomy): Bacteria > Actinomycetota > Actinomycetes > Propionibacteriales > Nocardioidaceae > Aeromicrobium. The sequence goes on along the minus strand of JALRCA010000012.1, from coordinate 4,632 downwards.
ACGGCACGTACGGGTCGTCGATCGTGAGCTCGGACCTGCTCGGGCGCCAAGCGGCCGCCGCCGGCAGACGCTGGCAGCAGACGCTCACGGGCTTCAAGTGGCTCGGCAAGATCCCGGACCTGGCGTTCGGCTACGAGGAGGCGCTCGGCTACAGCGTCGCGCCGCACGTCGCGCGCGACAAGGACGGCGTCTCGGCGATCCTCGCGGTGCTCGAGCTCGCCGCCGAACTCAAGGCCGAGGACCGCACGCTCCTGGACCGGCTCGACGACATCTACCGCGAGCACGGCGTGCACGTGACCGGCCAGCTGTCGGTACGCGTCGACGACCTGACGATCATCTCGCGGGCCATGGAGACGCTGCGCACCTCGCCGCCGAGCACGCTGGCCGGGATCGAGGTCACGAGCGTCGACGACTTCGAGGCCGGCTACCGCGGCCTGCCTCCGACGAACGGCATCCGACTCGGGCTCGGCGACTCGTCGCGCATCATCGCGCGACCGTCGGGCACCGAGCCCAAGCTCAAGTGCTACCTCGAGGTCGTGCAGCCGGTCGAGGACGGTGACGTCGACGCTGCGCGCGTCGTCGCCACCGACCTCCTCGACCGGCTCAAGACCGACCTCGCCGAGGCGCTCGGCCTCAGGGCCTGAACCCGACGATCTCCGGGTCGTGGTCGCTGGCGCGGTACGGCCCCGGTGAGTACAGGTCCGTGACGTTGGCGTTGTAGCGGCTGTACTCGCGCGCCACGGACTCATCGGCGTTGACGTCCCAGATGTCGGCACCCGTGACCGTGCGGGCCGCGGCCCTGGACGCGAACACGTGGTCGAGGGAGCCGACAAGACCGTCGAACTGGTACGACGCCTTGCTCGTGTGGCGGCTCACGACGTCCACGAACCCGGCGTCCTCGATGACCTTGACCGGGTCCTCCTGGCGGTAGGCGTTGAAGTCGCCCGTCAGGAAGACCGAGCCGGTGCCGTGGGCCTGGGCCTGGGACCGCGCGAACGCCACGAGTGCCGTCGCCTGCTTGACGCGCGAGGCGTTCGACGCACCCTGCCCGTCGCCGGTGTCGGCGTCCTCACCCTCTCCCGAGCCCTTGGACTTGAAGTGGTTCACGATCACCACGAAGCTCCGCGAGCCGCGCACCGGACGGAACTCCTGGGCCAGCGGGTCGCGAGCGTTGTCGAACGCCGGGTCGTCGAGGATCGTCGACTGGCCGACGGGTCGGACCGACGCCTTGCGGTAGATGAACGCCGTGCGGATGACGTCCTCGGACGCCGGCACGCTCGACGGTGAGCGCACGAAGTCCCACTGCCGGTCGCGCGGCGCCTCGGCGTTGAGCGCCTCGACGAGCGTCGCGAGGGCCGCGTCGCGCGGCTGCCCGAGCGACGCCGAGTTCTCGATCTCCTCGAGCGAGACGACGTCGGCGCCGAGCCGGTTGACCGCCGAGACGATCTTGGCCTGCTGCCGCTCGAAGTTCTCGCGGTTCGCCGCGCCGCGCGGGCCGTCGTTCGTGCACGTGTCGACCGTCGTGGGCGCGCCCGCGCGATCCTTGTAGTACGTGCACGTGCCCTTGCCGGAACGCACCCAGTCCTCGCCCGTCGTCGGGAAGTAGTTGAGGACGTTGAACGTCCCGATCTTGAGCTTCCCGCCCACGTTCCGGGGTCCGGGCTGGCGCGTCGAGCCGATGCGGACCGGCTCGGCGCTCACCGCACCCCCGCTGTGCTGGTCCTTTGCCGCCCGCGGCCCGGCACCCCCGCCGAGGAGCTGGCTCGTGGGCTGCAGCTTCCACAGCCCGTTGCGGAAGTCGAGGACGACCGGCTTCGTGAACCGCACCGGCGCGCCCGTGCGCACCTCGTTGTCGGGGCGCAGCCACGGCACGGGCAGGTTGCGGTTCGCGCCGCTGCCGTAGTTGACGCTGGCGCCGTCGTCGAGCGTCACGAGACGACGCGCGTTGTCGGCCACGACGCGGTCGTACGCCGTCGTGCCCGGTCGGACGACGTCCGTCGGCTGCGGCAGCGGCTTCGAGCCGGCGGCCAGGCCGATCTCGGCGTAGCTGTTGGTCGTGTAGTTGTTCGTGATCGTGAATCGACCGACGGGGCGCAGCAGCATGCCCTCGAGCGACTCACGCCTCGCCTCGCTCATCGGGAAGCGCACCGGCGTCGGCCGGACCGGCCTCACCTTCCCGGCGATCCGCGACCAGCCGCCTGCCGCGGGCGAGATCTCGGTCAGGCCCTGGTACTCGCTCACCGGGCCGGTCACCCGCAGGTGCTCCCCGATCTTCACGTCCGCGGCCAGCGCCCCGGAGAACACGAAGACGCCGTGCGAAGCACGCTGTTCCTCCGAAGCCGCCCGTGGCCCGGCACCCCCGCCGTGCCCGCCGGTCCCGGGGGTCTGCAGGAACACGCCGCGGTAGCCGCCGGTCGGGTAGGCCGCGGTCACGACGCCCTCGGTCGTGACCGTGCGTCCCACGAGCGGACTCTCGGCGCCGGTGCCCTGGACCTGCGCGATCGTCACCGTCTCCGCTGCCTGGGCCGTGCCGGCCACCAGGGTCGAGGCGACGAGTCCCAGCCCGGCGAGGGCCGAGCCCGTCAGCGCGCGCCTCATCGACGCTTCACGATCGTCGTCGTGACGGTGGCGGTCGACGACGCGTGGTCCGCGTCGCCGCCGTAGGTCACGGTGAGTCGTTGCGTGCCGGGCGCCAGCGACCGCAGGTCGACCGGCACGATCACGTAGCCGTGCACGAGCCTGGCCGAGCCGAGCCTGGTGTCGCCGGCCGAGACCGTCACGGTGCCGGTCGGACGCGTGTCGCCGCCACGGACGGTCGCCGCGACGATGCTGTGCGCGCCCTGCGGCACGAACGGCAGCGTGACGGCGGAGACCTTCGTGTCGGCCTTGGCACGCTCGATCGTGATGGCGGGGAGGTCGATGCTCGTGCCGGTCGGCGCGACGTCGACCCGCAGGCGGGCCGATCCCGTCACGTCGGACGGGAGGCGGACGGACGGCTTCGCAGCACCGTCGGTCACGTCGAACGAGCCGAGCTCGGTCACCGTCTCGCCGTGCACGAGCGAGACGGTGGCCTTCGTGCTGCGCGGAGCGCCCTTGGAGGTCAGGTCCAGCTTCGCGAGCGAGAACGAGACCGTGTCGCCCGCCGTGTAGGTCGAGCCGAGCCCCTCGACCGACAGGCTGCGCTTGGCGTAGTCGGGCGTGATCGGGTCGTTGGCCTCGAGGTAGGAGATCCAGGCCTCGTAGTCGACGAGCCCGGTGTCGACCGAGGTGCCCTCGGTGAACGCCCGGAAGTTGTCGCCACCGGCGGCCAGGAACGACGGCACCGCGACCTTGTAGGTCGCCGCGGGGTCGATCGGCTCGCCGTCGATCGTGACCGACGTGATGCGCTGGCCCTCGGGCCTGGTCGCGTCGTAGGTGTAGCCGACGTTCTTCGACAGACCCAGCTGCAGGTAGGCGCGGCTCGGCACGTTGCCGCTGGCGTCGCGCTGCCACTGCTGCTCGAGGATCTTGGTGACGCTCGAGCCCTTGAGGGACACCGAGCTCAGGTTGTTGACGAACGGCAGCACCGCGTTGGCCTCGGCGTACGTCACGACACCGTCGGTGTTCGTGCCACCGGTGCCGACGTACGTCAGGTCGGCACGCAGGCCGCCCGGGTTGGTGATCGCGAGGTCCGCGCCCGCCGAGGTCTCCTTGACCTTGGCGAGCAGTGCGTCGGCCACCAGGCTCCCGAGGGTCGACTCCGCGCCGCGGTCCTCGGCGGTGCCGTTGAACGCCCGCGTGACGTCGGCCGTGATGTGGCTCTTGGGCTCGCTGCCGACCTTGTCGGCGTAGGCCAGCGCGTCGTCGACGATCGTGTCGACCTCCTTGACGCGCGGGAACGTCGAGACGAGCGAGTCGTCGGAGTCGGTCGTGCGTGCGACGTTGCGCTGTGTGTGGCTCGTGACGTCACCCGTGGCCGGATCGACCGTGAGCTTGATCTGGCCGACGTTCTCGCCGTAGCTGCCCGTCTGCAGGATCGGACGGGTCTCGCCCGCCTGGCCGGGCACCGGCGCGTCGTAGGCGTAGGTCTGGTGCGTGTGGCCCATGAAGATCGCGTCGACCTCGGGCGAGGTCTGCTCGGCGATCTTCTTGAACACCGCGCTGGAGGCCAGAGCGTCCTGCAGGCTCTGGCTGCCGTCGGGCGCACCCTCGTGGTACGACGCGACGATCACCTTCGGCGGCTCGGGCAGCTTCTCCAGCTCGTCGACCGCCTGGTTGATGGCCTCGGTCGGGTCGCCGAACGTCAGGCCCTCGACCCCCGCGGGGCTGACGAGCGACGGCGTCTCCTGCGTCACGGCACCGACGACGGCGACGGACACGCCCTGGACGTCGAAGATCTTGTACGGGTCGAGTGCCCGCGACCCGTCGGCCTTGCGCACGTTCGCCCCCAGGATCGGGAAGTCGGCCTTGGGCTGGATGCGGTCCACGAGGTCGTCGTAGCCCTTGTCGAACTCGTGGTTGCCCGTGGCCGAGGCGCCCAGGTCGAGGGCGTTGAGCACGTCGAGCGTGGGCACGTCGCCCTGGACGGCGGACGGGAACAGCGAGGCGCTCACGTTGTCGCCGGCCGAGACGAGCAGCGTGTCGGAGTCACCG
>JALRCA010000009.1 GCA_023257515.1 Aeromicrobium sp. | reverse complement strand
GAGGCGCTGCGCGCCGAGGTCGACACCCTCATCGTCATCCCCAACGACCGCCTGCTGTCGCTGTCCGATCGCAACATCAGCGTCATCGATGCCTTCCGCCAGGCCGACCACGTGCTGCTCCAGGGCGTCTCCGGCATCACCGACCTCATCACTACGCCGGGCCTGATCAACCTCGACTTCGCCGACGTCAAGTCGGTCATGTCCGACGCCGGCTCGGCGCTCATGGGCATCGGGTCGGCGCGCGGTGACCAGCGTGCCGCGGTGGCCGCCGAGATGGCCGTCTCGAGCCCGCTGCTCGAGGCCTCGATCGAGGGGGCGCGGGGCGTGCTGCTGTCGATCGCCGGAGGCTCCGACCTCGGCCTGTTCGAGATCAACGAGGCCGCCGGCCTGGTCGCCGACGCGGTCCATCCCGAGGCCAACATCATCTTCGGCGCCGTCATCGACGACGCCCTCGGCGACGAGGTCCGCGTCACCGTCATCGCGGCCGGCTTCGACGGGGGAGAGCCCAAGGCCCGCGACGCCTCGCAGCCCGCACTGCTCAAGGAGTCGCCCGCGACGCCCGAGCCCGAGCGTGCGCCGGAGCGGCCGGCGGCCCCGTCGCCGCGGGTGCCGCGCGCCGACGACTACCTGAGCAAGCCCGACCCGCTGCTCGACGGCACCGACGAGCCGAGCCGCTCGCAGCAGCCGATCCGCTCGGTCGACTACGGCGACGACCTCGACGTCCCCGACTTCCTGCGCTGAGGTCGCGGGGGGCCTCGTAGGCTGGCCGGGTGTTCTGGTTCCGCGAGACGCACGGTCCGGTCGAGGTCGCGTTCACCGACCGCCACGACGGCTTCAGCGAGGCACCGTTCGACAGCCTCAACCTGGGCAGCGCCTCCGGTGACGACGCGGCCGTGGTGGTGCGCAACCACGCCGCGATCGCCCAGGCCCTCGGCGTCGACGGTCTGCACTCGATGTCGCAGGTCCACGGCACCGAGGTCGTGCACGCCGACCGGCTCCGTGCGGACGGGTCCGGCGAGGTGCCGGTGTGCGACGCCCTGGTCACCGACCGGCGCGGGCTCACGCTCCTGGTCCGGGTCGCCGACTGCGTCCCGGTCCTGCTGGCCGACCCGGATGCGGGTCTCGTCGCCGCGGTGCACGCGGGCCGCGTGGGCATGGCCGACGGCGTCGTGCCCGAGACGGTCGAGTCGCTGCGCTCGCGCGGCGCGTCGTCGATCACCGCCTGGGTGGGACCGCGCGCGTGCGGCGCGTGCTACGAGGTCCCCCAGGAGATGGCCGACGCCGTCGAGTCCCGGGTGCCCGGCACCCGCGGCACGACCTCGTGGGGCACGCCGTCGATCGACGTCGGCCGTGGTGTGGTCGCCCAGCTCGAGCAGCACGACGTCGAGGTGCACGACGTCGGGCGTGAGGTCTGCACGATCGAGGACGAGCGCTTCTTCTCCTACCGACGTCAGGGGGCGCGATCGGGTCGGTTCGGTGGGGTCGTGGTGCTGCGATGAGTCGCCTGGAGGAGCTGCGGGCCAACCTCGCCCAGGTCGAGGACCGGGTGCTGGCCGCCGCCGAGGCCGCCGGACGGTCGCGCGAGGACCTGACCGTCGTGGTCGTCACGAAGACCTATCCCGCCTCGGACGTCGACCTGCTCGTCGAGCTCGGCGTCCGCGACGTCGGCGAGAACCGCCATCCCGAGGCCGGCGACAAGCTCGCCCAGCTGCAGCGGCCCGCCCCGAGGATGCACTTCCTGGGCGGCGTCCAGACGAACAAGGCCGGAGCGATCGCGCGGTACGCCGACGTCGTGCACAGCGTCGACCGGGCCAAGCTCGCCCGGTCGCTCTCGCGGGGGGCCGAGGCGGCGGGTCGAGAGCTCGGCGTCCTGGTGCAGGTCGACGTCGACGGGACCGACGACGGGCGGTCCGGCGCCGCGCCGGCCGACGTCCCGGTGCTGGCCGAGCTGGTGGCCGAGCTGCCGGGCCTGCGTCTCGACGGCGTCATGACGGTCGCGCCGCTCGGTGCCCCCGCCCGGCCGGCCTTCGACGAGCTCGTCCGACTCTCGCACGACCTGCGGCGCGACCACCCTGACGCGTCGGTCGTGTCCGCCGGGATGAGCGGGGACTTCGAGGAGGCGATCGCCGCGGGCGCGACACACCTTCGGATCGGGCGCTCGATCCTCGGAGAACGCCCTCCTCTCCGGTAATCTCAGTGATGTCATTCAAGCCCGCGCCAGGCGCGGACGCGGACGTACGGGAGACCAACATGGCTGGCGCAATGCGCAAGATGGGCGAGTACCTCGGCCTCGTCGAGCAGGCCGACTTCGACGACTACGACGACGAGCCCGCCGCCTCGTCGGTCCCGGCGACCCGTGACGAGGCCGAGCGCAGGCCCGCCGTGCGCCCCGTGACCGACATCGAGGAGCGTCGTCCTCGTCCGGCCCGCCGCGAGGCCGTCGCCTCGGCGCCGCGCTCGGCCCTGGCCCGCATCGAGACCGTCACGCCGCGCACCTACAACGACGCGCGCACCGTGGGCGAGCACTACCGCTCCGGGGTCCCGGTCATCATGAACCTCTCGGAGATCGACGACGAGGACGCCAAGCGCCTCGTCGACTTCGCCGCCGGCCTGGTCTTCGCCGTCCACGGTTCGATCAACCGGGTCACGGCCAAGGTGTTCCTGCTCTCTCCCGAGGACGTCGACGTCACCGACGAGGACCGCCAGCGCCTCGCCGAGGGCGGCTTCTTCAACCAGAGCTGACGCATGCAGACTGCCGGTTCGCTGATCGTCCTCGTCTGCTACGTCGCGATCGTCGTCCTGCTCGCGCGGTTCGTCCTCGACTGGGTGCAGTTCTTCGCCCGGTCGTGGCGTCCGCGCGGGCCCATCGCCGTCCTGTGCGAGGGCATCTACACCGCCACGGACCCGCCGCTGCGGGCCATCCGGCGGGTCATCCCACCCATTCGGCTGGGTCAGGCCATGCTCGACCTGTCGCCGATGGTCCTGCTCATCGCGTTGTACGTGATCATCTCGATCGTGTCCGCCGTGATGATCCGACCCGCGTGACGAGGACCCGCTGCGGCCTCGCATCCGAGGTCGGAGGGACGCGTGTGGCCGATGGGTTCGGCCACGGAGTACGGTGGTCGTACCCGAAGTCCAAGTGACTACCCCGAATCACGAGGTGAACTCATGCCGCTGACGCCCGAGGACGTGCGCAACAAGCGCTTCACGCCCGTCCGTCTCCGCGAGGGTTACGACATGGGCGAGGTGGACCAGTTCCTCGACGAGGTCGAGGCCGAGCTCGAGCGACTGACCGTCGAGAACGAGGAGCTCCGTGCCAAGGTCGCTGCGGCGTCCACCGGCGAGCCCACCGGTCTGATCCCCGCCGTCGGTGCCCAGACCGCCCCCCAGCCCGCCGTCCAGGAGAAGGTCGCCGAGCCCGAGCCCAAGAAGGCTCCGGAGCCGGAGCCCGTCAAGGCTCCTGAGCCGGCTCCCGCCCCGGCCCCCGTGGCCGCCGCTCCGGCGCCGGTCCCGGCTGCACCGACCAAGAGCGACTCGATCGGCGAGGCCTCCACGGCCGCGGCGCGTCTGCTCGAGATCGCGTCGCAGAACGCCGACCAGCTCATGGACCAGGCCAAGGAGGAGGCCGACCGCATCGTCGGCGAGGCCCGCGCCAAGGCCGAGCGCCTCACCAACGAGGCGCGTGGCAAGGCCGATCGCCTCGAGACGGACGCCCGCATCCGTGCCCAGAAGCTCGACGACGAGACGAACGAGCGTCGTCAGCAGGCCGTCGCCGGCATCGAGCGCGAGCGCTACGAGATCCAGCGCGAGGTCGAGCACCTGCGCGCCTACGAGCGCGAGTACCGCGCCCGGCTCAAGAACTACTTCCAGAGCCAGCTCGACCAGCTCGCCGCGAACGAGAACACGACGTCCCCGTCGAACAACGGGACGGCCGAGGCGGCTGACTCCTCGCCCCGACGTCTGCGCTCGCTCCTGGGCGACGACGACTCGTCGCTCTGAGACCGCGCGAAAAGGGGGCCCGCCACCAGCTGGTGGCGGGCCCCTTCGTGCTGTGCGGGGACCTGTCTCAGGCCTTGCGGACCAGGACCGTGGCGCTCGCCCCGGTGACGTCGATCGGCAGGCCGCCGTCGACGGCACCGACCTCGACCGCGGTCGCGAGCGTCTCGCCGGCGATCAGGTCGGCGTGGGCGCGGGCAGCGGCCAGCACGTCGTCGTCGCCATCGATCGCCAGCGTGATCCGGTCCGAGACCTTCAGACCGGCGTCGCGCCGCGCCTGCTGCACGCCGCGCACGATGTCGCGCGCGAGGCCCTCGGCGGCGAGCTCCGGCGTGACGCGCGTGTCGAGCGCGACGAACCCGCCCTGGGGCAGCACCGCGATCTCCGTGCCGTCGTTCGAGCCGGCGACCTGCTCCAGGGTGAACTCACCCTCGACCAGCGCGATGCCGCCCGAGACGACGGTGCCGTCCGCGTCGACGGACCAGTCGCCGGTCTTGGAGCCCTTGATCGCGGTCTGGACCTCCTTGCCGAGCCGGGGTCCGGCGACGCGGGCGTGGACCGTCAGGCGCGACTCGAGCCCGTAGGCCGAGGCCTCGGGGGAGTCGACCGCCAGGAACCGCACCCGCTTGAGGTTGAGCTCGCGCGCCACGACGTCCTCGAAGCCGGCCAGGGCGACCGGGTCGGGCACCGCGACGTCGAGCGACGCGAGCGGCAGCCGCACGCGCAGGCCGGAGGCCTTGCGCAGGCCCGAGCCTGTCGAGCAGATCTCGCGGACCGCGTCCATCGCCGCCACCAGGGCGTCGTCGACCGGCAGCACCTCGGCGTCCGGCCAGTCGGTCAGGTGCACCGAGCGCTCGCCGGTCAGTCCGCGCCAGACCTCCTCGGTCGTGAGCGGCAGCAGCGGCGCCACCACGCGGCAGACCGTCTCGAGGACGGTGTACAGCGTGTCGAACGGGGAGCGCTGGTCCTCGCTCAGGTCACCGCTGACGTCCGTCAGCCAGAACCTCTCCCGCGACCGGCGGATGTACCAGTTGGTCAGCACGTCGAGGAAGCTGCGCGTGGACTCGCACGCCTCGGCGATCTCGTAGCGGTCGAGGTAGCCGGTCATCCCACGCACCCACGTGCCGAGCTTGGCGAGCACGTAGCGGTCGAGCGGGTCCTCGGCGTCCGTGACCGTCCGGGCCTCGACCCCCGCGAGGTTCGCGTACAGGCCGAAGAACGACCAGCTGTTCCACAGCGGGATCATCACCTGGCGCACGCAGTCGCGGATGCCCTGCTCGGTGACGACCAGATTGCCGCCGCGCAGGATCGGCGAGGCCATCAGGAACCAGCGCATCGCGTCGGC
>JALRCA010000157.1 GCA_023257515.1 Aeromicrobium sp. | reverse complement strand
CGGCCTGCTCGAGCGCGCGGACGAGGCTCTGCGCTCCGGTCAGCTCCTCGGCCGGCGGCCTCGTGACCTGCTCCGTCATGGTGGGTCCTTCTCCTCGTGGTGGGTGGTGTGGGTCGTGGCCGTCCGTCTGCATGAAAAAACCCCCTGGCCGAAAAGCAGGCAACAGAGGGTGACGCGGGGACCGGACGGGTCGTCGCGTCAGACGGCTACTACGAGAAGCTCCACGTGCACCCAGACATTGTGACGCGCGGGTCTCATGTGGTCAATTCCTGAGACAACCGGTACCACGATGTGGACCCCGCCTCCCGTCGCCTGCACCCCCTCCCCGCTGAGCGTGACGATTCCGGGCACAAACCCGGCGTCTTCGCCCGGGATCGTCACACTCAGCGAGTGCGTGGGGCGTGGGTGGAGCGGGTCAGTCCTGGAAGTGGTGCAGGTCGAACACGCCGAGCCAGCCGAACCCGTGCTTGCGGAAGATCCTGACCACGGGGTCGCTGTGGCTGCGCCACGTGACGTTGGCCGGCCTCGAGCGCGAGTGCCACCACGAGTTGGGGTACCAGCGGCCCGCCCAGTACGGGTTCTCCCACGGGTTGATGTCGATGGATCGGCCGTAGGAGTGCGGGCTGCGCACTCCCGTGTTGCCGACGACCTGACGGCAGTTGAAGCCGCTCGTGTTGCCCGCGCGCATCGACCTGACGTCGTCGGCACCCTTGAGGCTCCTGCTCCACCCGAACCGGTCGACGCGGTACATCGACCGGATCGGCGTGCGCCGCTTGAACAGGTCGGTGAACACACGGGCGGTGCGTCGGGCGACGGAGCGGTTGACCACGATCTCGCCGCGACGGACGTAGCCGTCGTAGGACCAGTACGAGACGCGCACGACCCGCAGGCCACCGCGCCCGACCGGGCAGCCGCGGTGCCAGCTGCGTCCCTTCATCGACCGCCACACGCGGGCGGAGATCGGCGAGATCCGCGCATCGGCGGCGATACGGGTGGCCCGGGTCTGCTTCGGGACCCGGTAGGTCGGGCGTGGCGAGCCCTTGGGCAGCGCGACGGCCTTGCCGGGAGGACGGTTGTCGATCCAGCGGCGGCCGGACGCCGACGGCGCCAGGCGCTGGTTGCTGGTCGGGATCCGGACGCGGTACAAGCCGTCGTTGCGCGGGGCGAAGCGGAAGGATCCCGCACCCGAGACCACCCTGATCCTGGCCCGTGTCCGGTACTTCGCGGTACGCGTCGGCTTGTACTCGAGCACCGCCGTGCCCGAGGGTCCCACGCCGTCGAAGAGCCTCCTCCAGGTGACCTTCGCCGTGACCTTCGAGTAGTCACGCACGGAGCGCGGGAGCGTCAGGTCGGCCTTGGTCCGTGCTGGACGCGTCGTGACGGCCGTGGTGGCAGTGGCGATGGTCTGCTCGTCGCGCACGAGACGGGCTCGGTACGTCGCCGGCTCCCCTGGCACCGCGACCGTGACCCGCGCGCCGTCGGTCCGCGAGGCCACCGCGTCCCACACGTCCTGGTCGGCCGCGCGACGCTCGACCACGACCGCGGTCGTGCTGGGGTCCACGCCGTCGGTCGTGGCGACGAGCTCGAGACCGCGCGCGACCTCGGTCTGGACCGTCGGCGCCGGCCACGTGACCGACGGCTCGGCGGCCGCAGGGGCCGCGCTCGGTGACGTCGGTCCCGAGGGCTCGTCGGCGCCGGCGGGCGTCTGGCCGGTGACCACCAGCACGGCGCTCAGCGCCACCACGATCCCGCTCCTGCCGGCGCGCTCCCACATGTGATCTCCCCGATCCGATCCGCCACGGTGCGAGAACCGTAACCCCGTCCGTGGCGACACGCGCGTCGACGCGACAGGTTCACCAGGGAGCGGGTTCGTAGTCCTTGAGGAAGACGCCGTACAGGTCCTCGCCCGACTCTCCTCTGACGATGGGGTCGTAGACCCGAGCCGCGCCGTCCACCAGGTCGAGTGGCGCCTTGAAGCCCTCGGCCGCGAGCCGCACCTTGGTCGTGTGGGGACGCTCGTCGGTGATCCATCCGGTGTCGACGGCGGTCATGAGGATGCCGTCGGACTCGAACATCTCCTGCGCGCTCGTGCGGGTCAGCATGTTGAGCGCAGCCTTGGCCATGTTCGTGTGCGGGTGGCCCGGGCCCTTGTAGCGCCGACCGCCGATCTGGCCCTCCATCGCCGAGACGTTGACGACGTACGTGCGGCGCGCGGCGGACGCGGCCATGGCGGGCCGCAGCCGACTCACCAGGATGAACGGCGCGACGCTGTTGCACAGCTGGACCTCGAGCAGCTCGAGCTCGCCGACCGATCCCACGGCCTGCACCCAGCTGTTGGTGTCGACGACGTCGGGCAGCAGCCCCCCGGCGTCGATGCGCTCCAGGTCGGCCGAGCCGGCCGTGAGCGCCTGCTGCGTCAGCTCGTCGGCGGTGACCGCGTCGGTCGCGAGGACGGGGTGCGCGTCGACCGACCCGACCAGCGCAGCCGGGTGCAGGTCGCTCGTGTGGCCGAACGTCACGAGCTCAGGCATCGGCCCGGGCTCGAGCGGCGTCGACTCCGCGTCGCTGATCGCCGAGTACGAGCCGGGCGTGCGCTTGACCGTCTGGGCCGCGTTGTTGATCAGGACGTCCAGCGGTCCGGCGGCCGCGACCTCGTCGGCCAGCGCGATGACCTGGGCCGGGTCGCGCAGGTCGATGCCGACGATCTTGAGCCGGTCGATCCACTCGTCGGCGTCGGGCATCGAGCGGAAGCGGCGGACCGCGTCCCGCGGGAAGCGCGTCGTGATGGTCAGGTGCGCGCCGTCACGCAGCAGCCGCAACGCGATGTACATGCCGATCTTGGCGCGACCGCCCGTCAGCAGGGCGCGACGGCCCGTCAGGTCGGTGCGTGCGTCGCGCTTGGCGTGGCTGCGCGCCGCGCACTCCGGGCACAGCTGGTGGTAGAACGCGTCGACCGTCGTGTACTTGGTCTTGCAGATGTAGCAGCCGCGCGGCACGAGCAGCTCCCCCGCGCTGGCTCCGGGGGCCGACGAGACCAACGGGATGCCCGCCGTCTCGTCGTCGATGCGTCGAGGTGACCCGGTGGCGGTCGCCGAGATGACGGCACGGTCGGCCTCGGCGACCTGGGCGCGCTTGGCGAGACGCCGCTGCTTCTTGACGTCCTTGTAGAACTTGCCGCACGCATGACGCAGCGCCACGTAGGCTGCGTCCTCCTCGCCCAGGAACTGGGCCTGGCCGAGCACCTTGAGGGCGGTGGCGAGCTCGTCGTCGGTGAACCCGACCTGCTCGCCCACGTCAGCCGGTGACCGCGCCGTGCGCCGCCGACGAGACGAGCTTGCGGTACTTGGCGAGCACGCCCGACGTGTACTTGGGCGGGTGGGGCTCCCACCCCACCTTGCGGCGCTCGAGCTCGTCGTCGTCGATCTCGACCTCGAGGGTGCGGTTCGCGACGTCGAGCGTGATCGGGTCACCATCGGCGACGAACGCGATCGGTCCGCCGTCGACCGCCTCGGGGGCGACGTGGCCGACGCACAGGCCGGTCGTGCCGCCGGAGAAACGACCGTCGGTGAGCAGGAGCACGTCCTTGCCGAGGCCGGCGCCCTTGATCGCTCCGGTGATCGCGAGCATCT
>JALRCA010000241.1 GCA_023257515.1 Aeromicrobium sp. | reverse complement strand
GGGCACGTTCGTCGGTGGGTCCCGGCAGCGCTGCCCGTCCCGGGTCGTCCTCGGCGTCACGTGTCAGGATCGTCGCCACGAGGACGATCGCCATCGCGACGACCGTCCCGGCAGTGATCCGACGCAGCACGCGTCGACAATAGTCGTGGGCCGGTCGAGCGACCGACCCCGCAAGAGAGGACCTGGCGTGTCGGACATCACGATCGGCCCCGACGACCCCGGCACGCCCGACGTCCTGCAGCTGCTCGAGGAGCACCTGCGCGACATGTTCGCGACGTCCCCGGCCGAGAGCGTCCACGCACTCGACGTGGACGGGCTACGTGCCGCTGCCATCTCCTTCTGGAGCGTCCGCGACGCCGAGGGCCTCCTGCTCGGCGTGGGCGCGCTGCGACTCGACGACGGGTGGGCCGAGATCAAGTCGATGCGCACGGCCCACGCGGCCCGCGGGCGTGGCGTGGCCGCGACGATGCTGGCCCACCTCCTCGACGAGGCACGCCGCGCGGGTTGCTCGGCGGTGATGCTGGAGACGGGCAGCCAGGACTACTTCGCCGCGGCCCGCCGGCTCTACGCGCGTCACGGCTTCGTCGAGACCGGTCCCTTCGGCACCTACGTCGAGGACCCGAGCAGCACCTTCATGTCACGTCGGGTCTGACGGGCTCGCGGCGGGCATCTTGTCGGCGAGGATGTCGATCTGCTCGATCTGCGGCTCGGAGAAGAGGACCCCCGTGTTGGGTCCGAGCGCCTGGCCGACGCCGCCGGCGAGGTGGGCGTCACGGGCGTCCTCGTCGGGGAAGACGTCGTACACCCCGAAGGTGGACGGACCGAGTCGAATGGCGAACCAGGCGACGGTGCCCGGTTCCTCCATCACGATCGATCGGGCCTCGGTGAGGAAGTCGGCGAGCTCCGTCTCCTTGCCCGGTAGGGCCTCGAGACGGACGAGAAGGGCCTTGGTGAGCATGATGGGCTCCGTTGGTCGGGTCAGGTGCGCAGTCGCCCACCTGGTGCACGCCGTGTACCCGTCCAGCGCCGCGCCGCGCCACGCCGATGTCGGTGATGACGATCGGCGCCAGCGGATCGAGGCCCGTGGCCCCATGCGAAGCGGCGACAACCGAAGGTTGTCGCCGCTGAGGGGTGGAGCTAAGGGGATTCGAACCCCTGACCTCTTCCATGCCATGGAAGCGCGCTACCAACTGCGCCATAGCCCCGCGTGGCCCTCGTGGAGGACCGAGAGACGATCCTACCCGGTCGCCTCGGCGCGACCCAAACCGGGTGGCTCGTCGTCGGAGACGACCGGTTCCGGCAGCGTCCCGGCGTTCCACTCCACGAGTCGCCAGCGCGAGTCGTGCTCGGGGTACGTCTGCTCCAGGACGGTCCAGGAGCAGTTCGACAGGCCCGAGAAGAGCGTCCACGTCTCGAGCGGGAACCCGAGGAAGCGGCAGATCCCGGTGCGCAGGATGGCGCCGTGCGCGACGACGACCGCGAGCTCGCCGTCGGGGAGCTCGTCGCCCACCTCGCGCAGCACCGCGGCCGAGCGCTCCCCCGCGGCGGCGTGCGTCTCGCTGTCGGGGATCTGGGACTCGTCGCCGCTGACCCAGGCACGCATGCCGTCGGGGAACCGGTCCCAGGCCTGGCGCCACGTGAGTCCCTCGCGCGCGCCGAAGTCCATCTCGCGCAGGCGCTCGTCGAGCTCGACGTCGCGTCCGGTCAGGTCGGCGAGGCTCCGTGCGGTGTCGTGGGCGCGTCGCAGGTCGGAGCTGACGATCCGGGCCGGCGCGAGCGAGGCGAGACGGGCCGCGGCGTCGCGGGCCTGCTGTCGGCCGACCCCGTCGAGCTCGGTGTCGGTCTGGCCCTGGACCCGTCCCTCGACGTTCCAGCTGGTGCGTCCGTGGCGCCACAGGACGAGCCGCTTGCTCACCGGCTCATGCCTTCACGTCGACGACGGGGCAGTCGCTCCAGAGTCGCTCGAGGGCGTAGAACGCGCGCTCCTCGGCGTGCTGCACGTGCACGACGACGTCGGAGAAGTCGAGCAGGACCCAGCGTCCCTCGCGCTCGCCCTCGCGACGCAGCGGCTTGGCGCCGAGGACGAGGAGCTTCTCCTCGACGGCGTCCTTGATGGCGCGGATCTGCGGCTGGCTCGTGCCGCTGCAGACCACGAAGACGTCGGTGATGACGAGCTGGTCCGAGACGTCGAACGCGACGACGTCCTGCGCCTGCTTGTCGGTCGCGGCCGCTGCTGCGGCCCTGGCGAGCTCGATCGCCCGCTCGGTGGCGCTCACGCGTCGGTGTCCTTCCGGTAGAGGTCGTGCTTGCCGATGTACTGCACCACGCCGTCCGGCACGAGGTACCAGACGGGCTCGCCCCGCTCGACCCGGTGACGGCAGTCGGTCGACGAGATCGCGAGCGCCGGGATCTCGACCAGCGTCACCCGGTCCTGCGGCAGACCCGCCAGGGTCTCGGGATTCATCTCGTGGCCGGGACGGGTGCACCCCACGAAGTGCGCGAGGTCGAAGAGCTCCTCGTGGTCGCGCCAGGTCAGGATCGCGGCCATCGCGTCGGCCCCGGTGATGAAGTACAGGTCGTCGTCAGGGTGGCTCGAGCGCAGCTCGCGCAACGTGTCGATCGTGTACGTCAGGCCGTCGCGGTCGATGTCGACCCGGCTGACCTCGAAGCGCGGGTTGGCGGCCGTCGCGATCACGGTCATGAGGTAGCGGTGCTCTGCCGGTGAGACCTCACGATCGGCCTTCTGCCACGGACGACCCGTGGGCACGAACACGACCTCGTCGAGGTCGAACCACGACTGCACCTCGCTGGCCGCCACGAGGTGACCGTGGTGGATCGGGTCGAAGGTGCCGCCCATGACGCCGACACGTCGTCGCCGGGGGGCCGACGGCGTCTGCTGGGCCATCGTCCGGTGGTCGTTCAGCTGTGCTCGCGGCCCTTGCCGAAGGCGAGCAGCGCGAGCAGCAGGACCAGCAGGATGCCCAGCGCGATGGCTCCGACCACGTACGGGTGGGGTCCGCCGTGCTCGGCACCTTCTTCGGCGGCGGCCAGGAACGTCGTCAGCATGGGCACCAACCTACCAGCGGGCCGTCAGGACTTGGGGGCCGCCAGGGGCTTGGTCCGGCCCGTGCGCTCCGGTCCACCGCCCTTGCCCTCGAGCGTGATGGAGATCCGGACCGGGGCACCGCTCTTGGCGAGGCAGCTGACGGGCAGCGTCACGGACAGCCGCGCGCTCGCCGCCCGGATCGTGCCCTTGGCGCAGGCGTACTCCTCGCGCTGCTCCGTGAACCCGTCGCTGGTGACGCGTTCGAGTCTAGGCGAGACGAAGGCGCCACGCGGGTCCTTGACGGTCGAGAGCTGCCACGTGGCATCGCCCTGGCGCGCCTCGACCGTGATCTTGCGCAGGTCGTCCAGGTCGAGCTCGGGCACCGCGACGCCGATCCCGATGGCCCCGGTGCCGCGCGCCACCGAGGCCTTGGAGATCGCGAACGCCTCGGGCGCGGAGCCCGAGCCCTTGAGAGTCGCTGTCACCGGCTTCGGCCCGGAGGGGGTCGGCGACGCCGTGGGCGCGGGGGTGGGTTCGTCGCTCCCCCCGGCGAAGACGAGGTACAGGACCACGGCGAGAGCGGCGAGGCCCAGGACGAGGACCGGGATCAGGACCTGACGTCGCGGCGTCTCGGTGGCGTTCACGATGACCTCACAGGGGTGTCGGCACGGGCGGCCCCGAGTCTAGGGGACGCCGGCCGGCTCCCCGGTGTCCAGCCCGGCAGGAGTCAGCGCACGTGGCCCTCACCGGTCACGACGTAGGTCGTGGTGGTCATCTCGGGCAGGCCCATGGGTCCACGGGCGTGCAGCTTCTGCGTCGAGATCCCGATCTCGGCACCGAAGCCGAGCTCGCCGCCGTCGGTGAAGCGGGTCGAGGCGTTGACCATGACCGCGGCCGAGTCGACGCCGAGCGTGAAGCGGCGCGACGCCTCGAGGGACCGGGTGATGATCGCCTCGGTGTGGCCCGAGGACCAGCGCCGCACGTGCTCCACCGCGTCGTCGAGCGAGTCGACCACACGCGCGGCCAGGTCGAGCGACAGGTACTCGTCGGCCCAGTCGTCGTCGGTCGCCTCGACGACGGCGTCGTCGACGGCGCGGAAGGCCGCGTCGCCGTGGATCGTCACGTCGGCGGCGTGCAGCGCCTTGACCACGCGGGGGAGGAAATCCTCGGCGACGTCGCGGTGCACGAGCAGCGTCTCGGCCGCGTTGCACACGCTCGTGCGATGGGTCTTGGCGTTGAGCACGACGTCGAGCGCCATGTCGAGATCGGCGTCGGCGTCGACGTAGACGTGCACGTTGCCCGTGCCGGTCTCGATGACGGGGACGGTCGACTCCTCGACGACGGTGCGGATCAGGCCCGCTCCACCGCGCGGGATCACGAGGTCGACGAGACCCCTCGCCTGCATCAGGTGCGTGGCGCTGGAACGGTCGTCGGCGGGGACGAGCTGCACGGCGTCCGCCGGCAGGCCGGTGGACGCCACCGCGTCGCGCAGCACGTCGACGATGACCGCGTTGGACCGCGCGGCGGAGCGGGACCCGCGCAGCAGCGAGGCGCTGCCGGCCTTGAGGCAGATGGCGGCCGCGTCGGCCGTGACGTTCGGACGGCCCTCGTAGATCATGCCGATGACGCCCATCGGGACCCGGATCTGCTGCATGCGCAGACCGTTGGCCAGCGTCGAGCCACGCACGACCTCGCCGACCGGGTCGGGCAGCGCCGCGACGTCCCGCACGCCCTGCGCGAAGGCGGCGACGCGGGTCGGGTCGAGCAGCAACCGGTCGACGACGTTCTCGGGCGTGCCCTCGGCCCGGGCGGCCTCGACGTCGAGCGCGTTGGCCTCGACGATGCGCTCGGTGGCCGCGACGAGCGCGTCGGCGGCCGCGAGCAGGGCGGCGTCCTTCTTGGCGCGCGAGGCGAGCGCCAGCACGCGCGCGGCCTCGCGGGCACGGCGAGCGGCGGCGTGGACCTGGTCCTTCATGCCTCGATCCTACGGTCGCGGGCCGAGACGACCACCGGGTCGGTCACCCCTCGTTCACCCCGGTGGTGCAGGCTCGGAGCATGATTCGGGGGAATCGCGCGCTCGCCGCGCTCGTCACCAGTGCCGTCGTCGTCACCGCCCTGACCGCTCCGGCGGAGGCCGAGCGGCCCCACCACGGCCACGGCCGGGGGCACCACGACGGTGTCCGCTTCGCGACGTTCAACGCCTCGCTCAACCGCGCCACCGAGGGTCAGCTGCTGCGTGACCTGTCGACGCCGGACGACGCGCAGGCCCGCAACGTCGCCGAGATCGTCCAGCGCGCACGACCGGACGTCGTGCTGCTGCAGGAGTTCGACTACTCGGGTCGCCGCGGCCCGGAGCTGTTCCAGCGCAACTACCTCTCCCGCGGCCAGCGCGGCGCGCCGGCGATCCGCTACCCCTACGTCTACACCGCGCCGGTCAACACCGGGGTCCCGAGCGGCCTCGACCTCGACAACGACGGGAAGGTCGGCGGCGGCAACGACGCGTACGGGTTCGGCGAGTTCCCCGGGCAGTACGGCATGGTCGTCCTGTCGCGGTACCCGATCGACACGCGTCACGTGCGGACCTTCCAGCACTTCCTCTGGCAGGACCTGCCCGGTGCGCGGCTACCCGACGACCCGACGACGGCAGAGCCGCGCGACTGGTACTCCCGCGAGGAGCTGCGCACGGTGCGGCTGTCGAGCAAGTCACACTGGGACGTCCCGGTTCGGGTGCCCGGACACACCGTCCACCTGCTCGCGAGCCACCCGACGCCGCCGGTGTTCGACGGCCCGGAGGACCGCAACGGCCTGCGCAACGCCGACGAGATCCGGTTCTGGGCCGACTACGTGTCGGGGCGGAAGCGCTCCGCGTACGTGTACGACGACCGCGGTCGTCGCGGCGGGCTCCCGCGCGGTGCCTCGTTCGTCGTCGCGGGCGACCAGAACAGCGACCCGCTCGACGGCGACTCGCTGCCCGGTGCCACGGACCAGCTGCTCGGGGCCCGCCGGGTCAACACGTCGGTGACGCCCTCGAGCGAGGGCGCCGTCGAGGCGTCGAGACTCCAGGGCGGCGCGAACCTGACGCACCGCTCCCCCGCCCGCTTCGACACCGCCGACTTCGCCGAGCCCCCGGGCAACATCCGTGCCGACTACGTGCTGCCGAGCACGGACCTGCGCATCCGCGACGCCCGCGTGTTCTGGCCGACGACGAGCGACCCGCTGTACCGACTGACCGGCGCGTACCCACCGCCGTCGTCGGACCACCGCCTCGTCTGGGTCGACCTCTCCCCCCGCCGCTGAACCACCGGGAGACGCAATCTGAGGGATCGTGGTCGTCCCCGCGACCGCCATCCCTCAGACTGCGTCGGTCGCAGCCGCAATCTGAGGGATCGTGGTCGTCCCCGCGACCGCCATCCCTCAGACTGCGTCCGCGCGCGCGGGCTCAGCGGGCGACGACGACCAGGTCGTCGCGGTGGACGACCTCGCGCTCGTACTCGGGTCCCAGCGCGAGGGCGAGCTCCGCGGAGGACTTGCCGAACATCTGCGGCAGCTCGGCGGCATCGAAGTTGACGATGCCGCGCGCGACCACCGCGCCGTCGGGGCCGACCAGGTCGACCGGGTCACCGGCCACGAACGCGCCCTCGACCGCCGTGATCCCCGCCGCCAGGAGCGACGCCTTGCGCTGCACGAGGGCACGCACGGCGCCGTCGTCGAGGCTGACCCGGCCACGGGTGTCGCTGGCGTGGGCGAGCCACAGCAGCCGCGTCGGACGACGTCGACCGGTGGGCTCGAACCGCGTGCCGACCGGGTCACCGGCCACGGCCTGCGCCGCCTGGAGTGCCGAGGTCAGCACGACCGGGATGCCGGCCGCGGTGGCGATGCGCGCCGCCTCGACCTTGGTGACCATGCCCCCGGTGCCGACGCGCGACCCCACGCGCGAGGTGTCGACGCCGTCGAGGTCCTGCTCGCCGCGCACCACGGGGATGAGTCGGCTGCCCGGGCTCTCCGGGTGCCCGTCGTACAGCCCGTCGACGTCGGACAGCAGCACCAGCAGGTCGGCGTGGACCAGGTGCGCCACGAGCGCCGCGAGCCGGTCGTTGTCGCC
>JALRCA010000238.1 GCA_023257515.1 Aeromicrobium sp. | reverse complement strand
GGAGCGTGTCGGAGAAGACCTGGAAGTCCCCGCTGCGGCCGACGAGGTAGTTCTCGTGGCAGCCGTAGGAGTTGCCGGCGGAGTCGGTGTTGTTCTTGAACAGGTAGATGTCGCCCTCGACGCCGTCGTCGGCGAGCCGCTGCTGGGCGTCGATCATGAGTCCCTCGAGGACGCGCTCACCCGCACGGTCGTGCGTGACCAGGTCGACGAGGTCGTCGCACTCGGGCGTCGCGTACTCGGGGTGGCTGCCGACGTCGAGGTACAGGCGCGCCCCGTTGCGCAGGAACACGTTGCTGCTGCGGCCCCACGACACGACGCGACGGAACAGGTAACGAGCGACCTCGTCCGGCGACAGTCGGCGCTGGCCCTTGAAGGAGCACGTGACGCCGTACTCGTTCTCGATCCCGAAGATCCGACGGTCCATGTCGTCAGCCTAGTCCCGGCATCCTCGCCGTGCCGTCCGTTCCAGGCGCGTCGAGGTGACGATCGTGCGACGGACCTCAGGCGAGCGCCGAGGCGACCTGGGCGTCGGTGAGGCGCTTGAACTTGCGGGGCTGGCTGCGCGTGCGGTCGAGCACGGCCGCCTCGAGGGCCTCGGCCGAGACGGTGCGCGGGGTGTCGGTGTCGTGGCCGAGCGCCGTCGCGGCCAGCCGGATCGCCCCGGCCTGGTCGAGGCCCGGCGTGAAGTGCTCGGCCAGGTAGGTGTCGACGGCGTCGCTCTGGCCGCCCATCACGGCGTGCCCCTGCACGTCCGCGACGGAGCCGTCGTAGGTGAGGCGGTAGATCTGGTCGGACTCGGCGGTCTCGCCGACCTCGGCCACGAAGATCTCGACCTCGTAGGGCTTCTCGCCGCCGGAGGAGAAGATCGTGCCGAGGGTCTGGGCGTAGGCGTTGGCCAGGCCGCGTCCGGTGACGTCGCGCCGGTCGTAGGAGTAGCCGCGCATGTCGGCCAGGCGGACGCCCGCGATGCGCAGGTTCTCGAACTCGTTGTAGCGGCCGACGGCCGCGAAGCCGATGCGGTCGTAGATTTCGCTGATCTTGTGCAGCGCCTGGGACGGGTTCTCGGCCACGAAGACGATGCCGTCGGCGTGCTGGACGACGACGACGCTGCGCCCACGCGAGATGCCCTTGCGGGCGAAGTCCGCCCGGTCCTTCATGAGCTGCTCGGGCGAGACGTAGAACGGTGCGGTCATGACAGGCTCCTGGGTCGCGGGGTCGTCACTGCAGGGTCGTCACTGCAGGGGGGCGTTGGGGCCGTCGGGGCTCGTCAGGCGCCCCGCGATGACGGCGTCGGCGACCTGGGCCGTCTGCTCCTCGGGCCACGCGCGGTACCCGTCGGCCGTGATGACGGAGACGAGCGGGAAGATGCGTCGCGCGACGTCCGGACCACCCGTGGCGGTGTCGTCGTCGGCGGCGTCGTAGAGCGCCTGGACGACCGCCGTGACGGCGTCGGACTCGCTCATCCCTGCGCGGTAGAGCTTCTTGAGCGACCCGCGGGCGAACGTCGAGCCGGAGCCGACGGAGTGGAACGTGCGCTCCTCGTTCTTGTTGCCCGTGACGTCGAAGGCGAAGATGCGACCGGCCTCGGCGGACAAGTCGTAGGCCGCGAACAACGGAACCACGGCCAGACCCTGCATGGCCAGGCCGAGGTTGTTGCGGATGAGCGTCGCGAGGCGATTGGCCTTGCCGTCGGTCGACAGCGTCGCGCCCTCGATCTTCTCGTAGTGCTCGAGCTCGACCTGGAACAGGCGCGTCATCTCGACCGCGATGCCCGCCGTGCCGGCGATGCCGACGCACGAGAACTCGTCGGTCGGGAAGACCTTCTGGATGTCGCGCTGCGCGATGACGTTGCCCATAGTGGCGCGCCTGTCCCCGGCCATGAGCACACCGCCCTGGCAGGTGAGCGCCACGATCGTCGTGGCGTGGGGCACCTCCCCCACCGCGCCGGTGACCGGAAGTGGTGACTCTCCGCGCAGGGCAACGAGGAATTCGGCGAACGACGCCGACCCCGGGGCCATGTAGGACCCCGGGAGGCGCCCGCTGCCCGGGGTCGGGGTCACTGCCCGCCCTTCTGCACGAAGGACTTCACGAAGTCCTCCGCGTTCTCCTCCAGCACCTCGTCGAT
>JALRCA010000020.1 GCA_023257515.1 Aeromicrobium sp. | reverse complement strand
GGGCTCGCGCTGCCCTCGGCAACCAGCACCACCGGCCCCGCCTTGGCTGCCTCCGCGAGTGCTGCCGCGACCCGCGCACGGTTGCGATCGATCCACTGTGCGTGCGCTTCGCCGAGCCGCTTGTCGAGCGAGCCGGCGTTGACGCCGATCCGGAGCGAGACGCCGGCGTCCGAGGCCGCCTTGGCGATCGCGCCGACCTGGTCGTCGAACTTGCGGATGTTGCCCGGGTTGACGCGGACCGCGGCACAGCCGGCGTCGATCGCCGCGAACACGTACTTGGGCTGGAAGTGGATGTCGGCGATGACCGGGATCTGCGACTTCTGCGCGATCGCCGGCAACGCGTCGGCATCGTCCTGGCTGGGGCAGGCCACCCGCACGATGTCGCACCCGGCGGCCGTGAGCTCGGCGATCTGCTGCAGCGTCGAGTTGACGTCGGAGGTGAGCGTGGTGGTCATCGACTGCACCGAGATCGGCGCGTCGCCGCCGACGTCGACCGAGCCGACCTTGATCTTGCGGGACTTGCGTCGCGGCGCGAGCGTCGCCGCCGGCGCCTCGGGCATGCCCAGCTCAACGGGCACTCCCGTGCTGAGGGGCGAAGCGCCTGCGGGCCGCGTGATGCCGGTCGTGATCTGCTGCTCGTCGGTCATGACAGCCTCACCGGGTTCACGATGTCGGCGTAGATCAGGATGACGCTCATGATCATCAGGATGCCACCCACCGCATAGGCGACGGGCAGCATCCTCGCCACGTCGACCGGGTCGGGTGTCGGCAGGCCCCGCAGCCGGGCCCAGCCGCGCTTGACCGCCTCCCACAGGGCACCGGCGATGTGACCGCCGTCGAGCGGCAGCAGCGGCACCAGGTTGAAGGCGAACAGGAACAGGTTGAGGCTCGCGAGCAGGCTCATGAGGCCCACGGCCCGCTGGGCCCACGTCGGGTCACCGACCGTGGCGATCTCGCCCGCGACCCGGCTCGCGCCGACGACGCTGACGGGCCCGTCCTCGGGCCGCTCGGCACCGAAGGCGGCCTTCGTGACCTCGACCATGCGGTTCGGCAGGTGCCAGATCGCCAGACCGGTGGCCTTGAGCTGGCTGCCCATCGTGGTGAAGACCGCGCCCACGTCCTGGCGTTGGGTCTCCTGCTGCGGCACGACGCCCAGGAACCCGACCTTCTCGGTGCTCGTCGGGTCGTCGAGCGAGGCGCGCGCGATGACCGTGGTCGGCACGGTGCGCGAGACCTCGCGACCGTCGCGCTCGACCACGATCGTGGCGTCGCGGTCGCCGTTCTTGCGGATGAGCCGGCTCAGCTGGTCCCACGAGGTGATGGCGGTGCCGTCGAACGACACGAACCGGTCGCCCTCCTGCAGGCCCGCCTTGCTCGCCGGCGTCTCCGGGTCCTCGTCGGTGCACGCACGACCGGCCTCGGCGTCGCTGATCGCGCAGTCACTGACCTGCGCGACGGTCGTCGTCGGCTGCAGCACCCCGAACCCCATCAGCACGATCGTGAACAGCACGAAGGCGATGACCAGGTTCATGAACGGGCCGCCGGTCATGACGATGAGCTTCTGCCACCACGG
Organism: Aeromicrobium sp.; assembly: GCA_023257515.1. Classification (GTDB taxonomy): domain Bacteria; phylum Actinomycetota; class Actinomycetes; order Propionibacteriales; family Nocardioidaceae; genus Aeromicrobium. The sequence goes on along the minus strand of JALRCA010000020.1, from coordinate 7,019 downwards.
TCGGCGGTAGAAGAGACGGTCCATGTCGGCGTCGCTGACGTGCTCGTACTCGGCGTCGCGCGCGTCGGCCACGAGCTGCGTGAACAGACCCGTGTTGGTGTCGCGGACCTCGTGCGGGTCCTGGCCCTTGGCGGGCGGCAGCATGCCGACGAGCTTGACGTAGCCGCCGAGCGGGATCGCCTTGAACCCGTACTCGGTCTCGCCGCGCTTCGTGGACCACACGGTGCGGCCGAAGCCCACGAAGTACTGCGTGACCTTGACGCCGAACTTCTTGGCGGGCCACATGTGACCGACCTCGTGCAGGGCGATGGAGGCGATCACTCCGACCGCGAAGACGACGACGCCGAGCGTGTACAGGAGCGCCGTCATCGCGTGGCCACCCGTCGGTCGACGAGGGCCGCTGCCTGCTCGCGCGCGGCGGCATCGGCGGCCAGGACGCCCTCGACGGTGAGCGGTGCCGCGGCGACGTCGGGGTCGGCGACGTGGGCCGACAGCACCTGCTCGATCGTGTCGGGGATGCCGAGGAAGTCGAGGTCGCCTGCGACGAACGCGTCGACGCACACCTCGTTGACGGCGTTGAGGACCGCGGGCGCGGTGCGTCCGAACTCCCCCGCCTGACGGGCGAGCCGGATGGCCGGGAACGCCTCGTCGTCGAGCGGGAAGAACTCCCACGCCGTGGGCGCCGACCAGTCGCACGGACGTGCTGCCCCGGGGACCCGCTCGGGCCAGGCGAGGCCGAGGGCGATCGGCAGGCGCATGTCGGGCGGCGAGGCCTGCACCATCGTCGAGCCGTCGACGAGCTCGACCATCGAGTGGACCACCGACGTCGGGTGGACGACGACGTCGATGCGGTCGAAGCCGATGTCGAACAGCAGGTGCGCCTCGATGACCTCGAGACCCTTGTTGACGAGCGTGGCCGAGTTGATCGTGATGACCGGGCCCATGTCCCACGTGGGGTGCGCCATCGCCTGCTCGGGCGTGACGTCACGCAGCTCCTCACGCGTGCGGCCGCGGAACGGGCCGCCGCTCGCGGTCACGACGAGACGCGCCACGTCGGACGCCTTCTCGCCGCGCATGGCCTGCGCCAGGGCCGAGTGCTCGGAGTCGACCGGCACGAGCTGCCCAGGGGGCGCTGCGCCGGTCACGAGCGTGCCACCGATGATGAGCGACTCCTTGTTCGCGAGCGCGAGGGTCGTGCCGGTCTCGAGCGCCGCGAGCGTCGGGCGCAGGCCGACGGCGCCGGTCATGGCGTTCAGGACAACGTCACAGTCGGTGCGCGCGACCTGCTCGGCCGCGTCGCGCCCGGCGAGGAGCCTGGGGACGCGGTGGTCTCCGCGGTCCCAGCCGCGACGCTGGGCCTCGGCGTAGAGCGCCAGCTGCACGTCCTGCGCGGCCGTGGCCTGCGAGACGGCGACCACCTCGACCTCGTGGTCGATGGCCTGGCGCGCGAGGAGCTCGGGGCGGCCACCACCGGCCGCGAGGGCGACGACGTCGAACCGCTCCGGGGCGGCCTCGACGACCTCGATCGCCTGGGTCCCGACGGACCCCGTGGAACCGAGGATGGCGACACGCTTGCGCATGCCGCCATCCTCTCATCCGCGCCCCAGTCGGTCTCCGGTCGACCAGGACGGGCCTCGACGGGCGGCGGCGGGTTGTCCTGCCCGGGCCGCCGCCCGCCGTGGTCTGCTACTTCACCTCGGACTTCAGCAGCCGGAGCACGCCGAAGGTGAGCGGGAGCACGAGCCAGATGAGGCCGGAGGTGGCGAGCTGCGCCCACTCCTCGCCCGTCGGCGACATGTCACCGGTGAACAGCGGGTTCTGAGCCGTGTTGAACTCGATCCACGGGGCGAGGTCGCGGAACCACTCCACCAGCCCGGACACGATGCCCACCACGATGGGCAGCACGAGCGAGTAGACGAAGTAGCCGACGATCGCCGCAGGCGAGTTCATCAGCAGCATCGCGATGGCGAACCCGAGGAAGACACCGATCACGTTGCTCAGCACGAAGTTGAAGATCAGGTGCCCGGAGATCGACCAGTCGACCGAGCCGTCGCGGAAGACCGATCCGATGCCGAGGATGCCCGCCGCGAGGGCGAACGCGACCACGATGACCGCGAGCGAGATGATGACGCCGGCGGCGAACTTCGCGAGGACCACGCGGGAACGACGCGGCTCGAGCGTGAACGTCACGAGGCCCGTGCGCTGGCCCCACTCCGACGTCACCAGCAGGATCGGGATGATCGGCAGGAAGTAGCCGAGCACACCGCCTGCGACCCCGGTCGAGTTCGTGAACGTCAACGTGTCGATCGGCACGAAGGACACGAAGAACGTGAGTGCCAGGGCGCACAGGATCAGGATCGAGGTGCTGAACCAGAAGCCGGCCCTCGTGTCGAACGCCTTGCGGACCTCGACGCGGACGAGTCGGCTCAGCGGCACGCCCGGGGCCGACGTGTCGACCGTGGCGGGTGCGGTGGTGGTGCTCATGCGGGAACTCCGTTCGTGAACTGGTCGCGCTGGTTGGGGGCGGTGAGCTGGAGGAACATCTCCTCGAGCCCCTCACCGTCGGCCTTGCGGAGCTCGACCAGCACCACACCCGCGGCGGCCGCTGCGCGGCCGACCTCGAGCGGTGTCGCCTCGGTTGCGAGCCCCTGGCCCTGAGGCGACGCCGTGAGACCGGCCGCCGTCAAGGCTCGTGCGAGCGCCGAGGGATCCTCTGCCTGGACGTACGTGCCCGCTGCGTCCAGCAGCTCGTCCTTCGAGCCCTGCCGCACGATCTTGCCGTTGCCGATCACGATGATCTCGTCGGCGATGATCTGGATCTCGTGCAGCAGGTGCGAGGACAGCAGCACGGTGCCGCCCCGGTTCGCGTACTCGCGCAGCAGGCTGCGCATCCAGTGGATGCCGGCCGGATCGAGACCGTTGGCCGGCTCGTCCAGCATCAGGATCTTGGGGTCGCCGAGCAGCGCGTGGGCGATGCCGAGTCGCTGTCGCATGCCGAGGGAGTAGTTGCGGACACGCCGCTTCGACTCGGAGTCGGTGAGGCTCACGAGCTCGAGCATCTCGTCGACCCGGGTGAGGGGCAGGCCCATGGTGCGAGCGCCGATCGTGAGGATCTCTCGCCCGGTGCGGCCGGCGTGCTGCGCCGACGCGTCGAGGAGGACTCCCACCTGGGTGCCGGGGTTCGGCACTTCGCGATAGGGCACGCCGGAGACCAGGGCCTGGCCCGAGTCCTGCGGCGTGAGCCCCGCGATGATGCGCATCGTCGTGGACTTGCCGGCGCCGTTCGGGCCGAGGAATCCGGTCACGGCGCCGGGACGGCACGTGAACGAGACGTCGTCGACAGCGCGGAAGCTGCCGTACGACTTCGAGAGGTTCTGGACGGTGATCATGACCATCACTCTGCCGAAGTCGACTGGTCCGCGCATCGGTCCGTCGGTGACGATTCGGTGGCCGAAAGTATGACGACCGTCCAGCCCGTCGTCCGACGTGTCCTCGACGGACGACACCTAGGCTGACGACGTGTCCACCGCACCGCCGCCCATCAGTCGATGGGGCCACGTGTGGAGGTCCGTGCTGGTGCTCCTGCTGTCCGCCCTCGGGTGGTCCACGGCCATCGGGTACCAGCTCGAGCACGCCACGTGGTGGTTCGTCCTCGACGGGTCGCTCGGCGTCGCCGCGTGGATCCTGACGATCTGGCGCCGGCGCTTCCCGCTCTCGGTCGCCCTGATCACGAACGCCGTGACGTGCGTGTCGTCGTCAGCGAGCGGTCCGGCCACGCTCTCCCTCTTCTCGCTGTCGACGCGGCGCAGGTGGCGCGAGATCATCCCGGCCTCGCTCACGGGTCTGGCAGCGGCCATCGTGTTCATGTCGCAGGACCCCACCCAGCAGGACGGACCCCTGGCGCTCGCCGCGGGTCTGCTGCTCACGATCGTCGCGATCACCGTCGGCTGGGGCATGTACGTCGGGTCCCGTCGCGAGCTGCTGACGACCTTGCGGGAGCGGGCCGAGACGGCCGAGTCCGAGCAGGCCGCGCGCGTCGCCCAGGCACGGACGGCCGAGCGGGCCCGGATCGCGCGCGAGATGCACGACGTGCTGGCCCACCGGATCTCGATGGTCGCGATGCACGCGGGCGCGCTCGGCTACCGCGACGACCTGGGCGCCGACGAGGTGAGACGCAGCGCCCAGATCATCCGCGACAGCTCGCACCAGGCCCTCGTCGAGCTCCGTCAGGTGCTCGGCGTCCTGCGCGACGACCCGGGGGACGCGCAGCCCGAGCCGCCGCAGCCGTCCGCCGAGCACGTGCCGGACCTCGTGGCGCAGTTCCGCCGCGCGGGCATGAACGTGGACGCGACCGGACTCGAGCTCGGCACCGACCTGCCTCCATCGATCGGTCGCACCGTGTACCGCGTCGTCCAGGAGGGACTCACCAATGCGGCCAAGCACGCCCCCGACACCCTCGTCACGTTGACGCTGCACGGCGCGCCCGACGACGGCGTGGTCGTCGAGGTCGTCAACAGGCTGCCGATCGGGTCCTCGGACGGTGCGCTCCCGCGGTCGGGCCTCGGGCTCGTCGGGCTGGCGGAGCGGGCCGAGCTGGCCGGTGGGCGCCTCACGCGCATGCGGGACGACCGCACGTTCACCCTGAGGGTGTGGCTACCGTGGCCGACATGATCCGCGTCCTGGTCACCGACGACGACGCCCTCGTGCGGGCCGGCCTGGCCCTCATGCTGGGCGGGTCGCCCCGCCTGGAGGTGGTCGCCGAGGCCGGCAACGGGCGCGAGGCCCTCGAGGCGGTGCGTCGCGAGCGGGTCGACGTCGTGCTCATGGACCTGCGCATGCCCGAGATGGACGGCATCGAGGCGACCCGGCTGCTGCAGGACGAGCCCGAGCCGCCCAAGACGGTCGTCCTGACCACGTTCGACGCCGACGACTACGTCGTGCGCGCCCTCGCGGCGGGGGCCGACGGGTTCCTGCTCAAGGACACCCCTCCCCCGCAGATCGTCGAGGCGATCGAGAAGGTCGTGGCCGGCGAGCCGATGCTCTCACCGACCGTCACGAGCCAGCTGATCCGCCAGGTCACCGACGCCTCGGGCGACGACCGCTCGATCGACGCGGTCCGCCTCGTCGAGCAGCTCACCGAGCGCGAGCACGAGGTCGCCGTCGCCGTGGGCACGGGCCAGTCGAACGCCGAGATCGCCACGTCGTTGCACATGAGCCTCGCCACCGTGAAGGCACACATCTCCCACATCTTCACCAAGCTCGGCGCCACCAACCGCGTCCAGGTCGCCATCACCATGCACGACGCCGGGCGGTTGTGAGGGACGAAGGATTCTGCTTTTCGCACGAGGGACGGAGGATTCTGCATTCCACACGACCGGTCGTGCGGAATGCAGAATCCTCAGTCCGTCCCGAGGCGGCGTCGTCCACAGGCTCACCACTCACGGGTGCCCACCTCAAGCCGACGCGTCCACCGTCGAGGCATGGACGATGTGCTCACCACCGCCGAGACGATCCAGCGACACGGTCGAGGACCGATGCAACGGGCGATCGCGGCAGGACTCTGGCAGAGGCCACATCGTGGCGTGGTGGTGCTGCACAACGGGCCGCTGACGCCTCGTCAGCGCGAGGTCGCGCTCCTCAAGGCGGTCCAACGCGGCAGCGCGCTCGGCGGGCTCACGGCGCTGGCGTACGACGGTTTCGAACGGTTCCGCGCGCCGCGACCACAGCTCGTGCTGCCAGCCGGAGCCCGGGACCCCGGGTGGGACGACGTCGAGGTGCACTGGAGCCACTTCCTGGACTCGCGGGACGTGCACCCGACGCACCAACCGCGCAGGACCCGCGTCGCACGGAGCCTCATGGACGCGGCGAGCTGGTGCGCCGGCGACCGACTCGCGCGGGCCATCGTGATCGCCGGCATCCAGCAACGGATCACCACGACCCGGCACCTGCGTGACGCGCTCACCCGGCGTGGCACCTGCCGCCGACGTGCCCTGATCGTCGAGTCGATCCTCGACGCCGCCGGCGGCATCCAGTCGCTGCCGGAGCGTGACGCCGGGCTCGCGTTCGCCGAGGCCGGCGTCCCGATCGTGCGGCGGCGGGCGCTCCGGACACGAGCCGGTCGGTTCTACCTCGACATCGAGGCACGCGGCTTCACCGTCGAGATCCACGGCATGGCGCACCAGGCCGTCGAGCAGTGGGACCGCGACCTCGTGCGGACCAACGAGATCGCCATCACGGGCGAGCGTCAGCTCGCGTTCTCGGCCTACGTCGTGCGGCACGAGCGGGCGATGGTCGTCGACCAGATCCGCCGCATGGCGGTTCTGGCGGCTGCGGACGGACGAAGGATTCTGCGTTCCGCATGACCGGTCGTGCGGAACGCAGAATCCTCCGCCCACCGTGCGCGACGCAGAATCCTCCGTCCCTACACCGCCAGCTCCTGCTGTCCCCAAGGGCTGCCGTAGGCGCGGAGCAGGTCGAGGAAGGGGACGGCGTCGAAGGCCTCGGGGCCGAGGACGCCGGAGCCGGACCAGACTCCCGTCGCGAGGAGCTCCAGCGTCACCACCGGGTTGATCGCCGTCTGCCACACGACGCACTGGTGGCCGTACTCGCGCATCGACCACTCGTTGTCGACCACGTGGTACAGGTACGTCGAGCGCGGCTCGCCGTCGACGCCGGTGCCCGTGACCCAGAGGCCGGCGCACGTCTTGCCGGTCATGCGGTCGCCGAGGGTCGCCGGGTTCGGTAGGCACGCCGCCACGACGTCGCGCGGCGACACCTCGACGCCCCCGACGGAGACCGGCTCCGTCGAGTCCAGCCCGAGCTTGTGCAGGGTCTTGAGGACGTCGATGAACTCCTCGCCGAGACCGTATTTGAAGGTGGCCCGCTTGCAGTCCACCCAGCGCGGCATCAGCAGCACCTCTTCGTGCTCGACGTTGACGCACTCGACCGGCCCGATGCCCTCGGGGAAGTGAAAGACCTCGGGCTCGCTGAACGGCGCCGTGGTGAACCAGCCGCGATCC
>JALRCA010000227.1 GCA_023257515.1 Aeromicrobium sp. | reverse complement strand
AGCCCCGCCGCGCTCGGCGGGACGGCCGGCCCGGGCGCGGCGGCCGACCCCGGCGGTCCGCCGTGCGGCATCGCGCTCGTCGACAAGGCGGCCGGCCTCCCGAGCCACGACGTCGTCGCGCGGGCGCGCCGCGCGCTCGGCACGCGCAAGATCGGCCACGCCGGCACGCTCGACCCGATGGCGACGGGCGTGCTCGTGCTCGGAGTCAATCGCGCGACTCGGCTGCTGGGCCACCTGCAGCTGGCCGACAAGGAGTACCTCGCCACGATCCGGCTGGGGGAGTCGACCGTCACCGACGACGCCGAGGGCGACGTCGTGACGTCCGTCCCGGTCGGTGACCTGAGCCCGGAACGCGTCGTCGACGCGCTGGCGCCGTTCGTGGGCGACATCCAGCAGGTGCCCTCGAAGGTCTCGGCGATCAAGATCGACGGGCAGCGCTCGTACGCGCGGGTCCGATCGGGCCAGGACGTCGAGCTCGCGGCGCGACCCGTCCGCGTCGACGCGTTCGAGGCCACGGCGACGCGCACCGACGGCGCGACCATGGACGTCGACGTCCGGGTGGTGTGCTCCAGCGGCACCTACGTCCGGGCCCTGGCGCGTGACCTCGGCAGCGCGCTCGGCGTCGGCGGGCACCTGACGATGCTGCGGCGCACGCGTGTCGGTGGCATCACGCTCGAGCACGCCTCCGGGCTCGACGCCCTCGCCGAGGCGTTCGCCATGGTCCCGATCGAGGAGGCCGCACGTGCATCTTTCCCGTCGCTACTGCTCGACGACGTCCAGTCGCTCGAGGTGCGGCACGGGCGGGCGCTCCAGGGCCTGGAGCTGCCGAGGCCCGGACCCGTGGCGTTGTTCGCGCCGGACGGCACGTTCCTGGCGCTGTACGAGCAGCGTGGTCCCGACGCGCGCGCCGTGGCCGTCTTCGTCTGAGACCGGCAGAGCCCTACTAGGGTGATCGCCATGTCCTGGAGGGTGCCGTCGCCGCAGCGGGTCGCGTGGCGTGTCGTCCAGACCTGGTTCACGGCGGTCGTCGGCATCGTGGCCGGCCTCATGGCCACGACCAAGGTCCGCAAGATGCTGCGTGGTCAGCACGCCGACGGCTTCCCGGTCACCCGGCCGACGAGCGTGCCCACGCCACGCGGGGACGCCACGACCTACACGTACGGCGCCGACCTGTTCGACGACATGCTGGTCGCCATCGAGGGCGCGCAGGAGCGCATCCTGTTCGAGTCGTTCATCGTCAAGGGCGACGAGACGGGCCGACGGTTCAAGCGGGCGCTCGAGGACGCGGCGGCGCGTGGCGTCGAGGTGTACGTGGTCTACGACGCGTTCGCGAACCTCGTCGTCCGGCCGAGCTTCTTCCGATTCGCGCCGGGCGTCCACGTGCTGCCCTATCCCGTCTACAACGCCGGCTGGTCGCCGTTCAGCCCGCGTCGCTGGGGCCGGGACCACCGCAAGATCCTGGTGGTCGACGACACCGTCGGCTTCGTCGGCGGCTACAACGTCGGCTCCCTGTACGCGACGCAGTGGCGCGACACGCACCTGCGGATCCAAGGCTCCGCGGTGTGGGACCTGGCCAATGCGTTCGTCGACTTCTGGAACATGCTCCGCCCCGACGACCCGATCGTGACGTCCGGCTCCACGGACTGGGACCCGCGCGTGCGGATCCACCGCAACGTGCCGCGCCAGCTCGTGTTCCCGATCCGCGGCATGTACCTCGAGGCGATCGACCGAGCGACCCACCACATCCACATCACGGCGGCGTACTTCATCCCGGACCACGACATCCTCGACGGGCTCCTGCAGGCCCGCGGCCGGGGTGTCGAGGTCAGCATCGTCGTGCCGGAGGTCTCGAACCACGTCGTGACGGACTGGCTCTCCCGTGGTTTCTACGGGCGGCTCCTGCGTGCCGGCGTGCGCATCCATCGCTACCAGGACCACATGGTGCACGCCAAGACCTGCACCATCGACGGGCGCTGGTCCACGATCGGCACCGCGAACATCGACCGGCTGAGCCTGAGCGGCAACTACGAGATCAACGTCGAGGTCGTCGACGACGCCCTCGCCGAACACCTCGAGGAGGTGTTCGCGCGCGACCTCACCAACTGCGACGAGCTCACGGTGGCCGAGTGGGAGCGGCGCTGGATCGTCTCGCGTGCCTGCGAGCTGCTGCTCAAGCCCCTGCGCCCGCTGCTCTGACCCGCGCCGACGGCGGGCGAGACGTCGATGAGAGTCCTCTCATCGACGTCTCACGCACGTCTCATCGCTCCTCACGACAGTGGGTCCCACCAACCGACGAAGGAGCAGACATGAACCGCATCGCCCGCACCGGCATCCTGGCCGTGGCAGGGACCGTCGCCCTCGGCACCGCCGGGTTCGCGATCGCCTCGAGTGCCCAGGCCAAGGACAGCGACCCCGCGCTCAAGCGCGAGGACACGACCTCGAGCTGGGTGACGCCCGCTGCCGACGACGACCGCGACGACGACGGTCTGGACGACGACCGCCTGACCCAGCACACGGTCAACACCGCACCCACCCGGAACACCGCGCCCACGCGCAACACGGTCAACACCCGGAACACCGCGCCGACGCGCAACACCGTGAACACGCAGAACACCCGGAACACCGCGCCGACCAAGAACACGGTCAAGACGGTCCAGTCGTCGCCCACCAAGCTCTCGGCCCCGACGAAGAACACGGCGCCGACGAAGAACACGGCCCCGACCCGGAACACCGCCCCGATCCAGAACACCGCGGGCACACGCTGATGTCGGACAGCTGGGGCCTGGCCGGGGGCGACGCGATCGCCCCCGGCCTCACGGCCGTCCGCGACCTAGGCGGCGGCAGCGTCTACGAGGCCTGGCTCGCCTTCGACGAGCGGCTGCACGCGCCCGTCGTGGCCAAGGTCGTGCGACCGGGCCACGTCGACGACGCGTCCTCGCGTCAGGGCTTCGACCGTGAGATCGCGATGCTCGCGCGCCTCGGCCACCCTGGCATCACGCGCCTGTTCGCGTACGACGACGAGGCCGAGCGGCCCTACCTGGTGCTCGAGCACGTCGACGGACCGAATCTCTCGCGTCTGATCTCCAAGCACGGCGCGGTGCCGGTGCACCAGCTGCTGCCGCTAGCGCTCGAGCTGGCGTCGGTGCTGCACTACCTGCACGGCGAGGGGTTGTGCCACCTCGACCTCAAGCCGAGCAACGTCATCATGGGATCGCCCGCGCAGCTCATCGACTTCTCGGTCGCCCTGGACGTGGCCGACGCGGCGGCGCTCGACCACCCGGTGGGCAGCGACGAGTACATGGCGCCCGAGCAGTGCCTGCCGGGGGAGCGCGGCAAGGTCGGTCCGGCGAGCGACGTGTGGGGGATGGGCGCCACCCTGTTCAGGGCGGCCGCGGGCTTCCGGGCGTTCGATCGCGACCCGCGCTGGAGCCAGCTCGACGACGAGCCCAAGCCCTTGCCGGACTTCGTGCCGGTGCCGGTGGCCGACCTGATCCTGTCGTGCCTGGCGCCCGACGCCGACGACCGGCCGGCGCCGCACGAGCTGGCGGCCTCGCTCGAGCCGCTGCTCGCGTCCCTGCCCTCGGCTCGCCTCTCCGGCTTCAGCCTCCGCCGCTGACCCCACCCCCTCCGCGAGCCCCCACCTACTCAGTGGGTGAGCGGGTGAGCGGGTGGGGGACAGGGGGCTCAGTCGACGCGGTAGCCGACGCCGCGCACGGTCGAGACCAGATCGGGGCCGAGCTTCTTGCGCAGGTAGCCCACGTAGACGTCGACCACGTTCGAGCCGGGGTCGAAGTCGTAGCCCCAGACGCGCGAGAGGAGCTGCGTCCGCGACAGCGCCTGACCGCGGTGACGCATGAGCACCTCGGCCAGCGTCAGCTCGCGCGCCGACAGCTCGACCTCGCGATCGGCCACGTAGGCGCGGCGACGTCGCAGGTCCAGCCTCACGTCGCCGACCACCAGGTCGTCGTCACCAGCGGACTCGGTCGTCGCCTTGAGCCGCACCCGGACCCGGGCCAGCAGCTCGGCGAAGGTGAACGGCTTGCTCATGTAGTCCGCCGCACCGCCCTCGAGGACCGCGACGGTGTCGTCGACCGAGTCACGCGCCGTGAGCACGAGCACCGGTAGCTCCGGCCGGTCCGCCGTCACCCGTGCCAGCACCGTCATGCCGTCGAGCCCCGGCAGGCCCAGGTCGAGCACCACGAGGTCGAACTCGCCGGTCAGCGCGTAGTCGAGGCCCGTGACACCGTCCGCGACGACCGTCACGGTGTAGCCCTCGGCCTGCAGTCCCTTCGCCACGAACGACGCGATGCGCTGCTCGTCCTCGACGACGAGGATCGTGCTCACTGCGGACCTCCCACGGGAACGACGAGCCGGAACGTGGCACCGTCCGTGCCCTCATCCAACCGCACCTCGCCGCCGTGGGCGTGGGCGATGGCCGACACGATCGACAGGCCCAGCCCGAAGCCGTCCGACGACCCGCCCTGGACGAACCGGTCGAAGACCGACGCCCGCAGCTCGTCGGGGACACCCGGGCCCGTGTCTCGCACCCAGAGCTCGACGGCGCCGTCGTGCCGGCGCGAGCCGATGCCGATCTCGTCGCCGGCCCGGGTGTGTCGTACGGCGTTGTCGGCGAGCTGGAGCAGAGCCTGCTGGAGCCGTTGCCCGTCGAGCAGGTGGTTGCCGCGGGCGACGCCGTCGACGACCCACTCCCGCGGCGCCAGGGCCCGGGCGCGGTCGAGTGCGCCGTAGGTCAGGTCCTCGACGTCGACGGGTTCGAGGCGCACGAAGTCGGGTCGTTCGGCCTTGGCGAGCAGGAGCAGGTCGCTGACGAGTCGCGCCATGCGGTCGATCTCGTCCAGGAGCAGGGCGCGCGTCGACTCGACGTCGTCCGGATCTCGGGGATCGACGACCTCGAGGTGCCCGCGGAGCACGGTGAGCGGCGTGCGCAGCTCGTGCGCGGCATCGTCGAGCAGGTGGCGCTGCGTCGCGAACGCCTCCTCGAGCCGGTCGAGCATCGCGTTGAAGGTGCGCTGCAGCTCGGTCAGGTCGTCGCGACCGGTGACCGCGATGCGTCGACTGAGGTCGCCCTCGGTGATGCTCTGTGCCGTGTCCTTCAGGCGCGTCACCGGCCGGAGCAGGCGACCGGCGAACCACGAGGCCGCTGCGGTGCCGATCAGGACGCACAGGGCGCTGAGCAGGGCGTAGGTGGTCATGAGCTCGCGCAGTGGTGCACGCGAGGCCGTCACGTCGTGGGTCACGACGAACGCCGCCCGGTCGTCGCCCTGCACCAGGGGCTGCACCGCCACGCGGTAGTCACGACCCGCGACGGTCAGGTCGCGCACTCCTCCGGCGCGTCCGAGGTCGTCGACCAGGGCGGGGAACGCCCGACTCTCGCGCAGGGCTCGCGGCGGCTCGCCGACGTACGTGTCCTGGCCCGAGACGGGGAACGCCCAGAGCGTCTCGTCGGGGTCCGGCAGGTTGCGCGACAAGAACACCGTGAGGAGGCGGTCAGGAGCGGCGAACGGCTTGCGGGTCACCGGGTCGTTCTCGGCCTGCAGCTTGCGCAGCTCGCCGACCTCCTGCACGAGACCCTCGTCGATAGCGTGGTCGATGCGGCGTGACTCCAGCAACCACAGGGCGAGACCGACGACGGCGAGCGCTGCAGCCGTCATGAGGGCGACGGTGGCGGTGAGTCGTTGGCGGACGGAGAAGCCCTCACGGCTCCCGACCCGCCCGGCGGGGCGTCCCATCCTCAGTCGTCGTCCCCGCCGCGGCCCCGGCGGTCGTCATCGTCGCCGTCGCCGTCGTCGTCGTCTCCGTCGTCGTGGTCGTCGTCGACGTCGCGCGGTGTCGGCGTGATCCGTTCGTACGGGCCGTCGTCGTCATCGTCGTCGTCGTCGTCGTCGTCGGTCGCCGAGGGAGAGGGCGACGGGGACGGGGCGCTCGGCGTCGGCACGACGACGGGGGCGAGCTGGTCGGGGGCCGAGCTCCCCGTCTGCGCGGCGACCCGCACACCGACGAGCGTGGCGAGCAGGGCGGCTGCCACGGCCAGCGCGAGCACGAGGGGTCGTCTCCAGGTCACGCGCACAGCCTGCCCCACAGGGGTCCGTCCGTCGATGAGGCGACCATGAGAGTCCTCTCATGATCGGGTCGCGGTCCGCGCGTGGAGTGCTTCGGCCGTGTGGCAGAGTTTCCTGACGTGACGACCTGGCGTGATGTCCCCGGCGCGGCGACGACGCCGCGTGAGGCCGCGGCGGCCGTCACGATCGGCACCTTCGACGGCGTCCATCGTGGTCACCAGGCGCTCCTGCGCGCCACGCGCGAGGCCGCCGACGGCCTGCCCGTCGTGGCCGTCACGTTCGACCCCCACCCGGTCGCCGTCATCGCGCCCGACAAGGTCCCGGCACGACTCACCTCGGTGGCCCGACGCGTCGAGCTGCTCCACGAGCACGGGGCCGACGAGGTCCGGGTCCTGGCGTTCGACCGCGAGATGGCGTCGTGGTCGCCGCAGGAGTTCGTCGAGCACGTGCTCGCCGACCAGCTGTCGTGCGGTGTCGTGGTCGTGGGCGAGAACTTCCGCTTCGGGGCCAAGGCCGCCGGCGACGTCGGGCTGCTCGCCGAGGCGGGGGAGCGGCTGGGCTTCCGGTCGGTCCCGTTCACCCTCGTGGGCGACGACGACGTCTGGTCCTCGACGAGGGTGCGTGGCCTCGTGGCGCAGGCCCGCTTGTCCGAGGCCGCCGTGATCCTGGGACGGCCGCACGAGGTCGACGGCGTGGTCACCCGAGGCGACCAGCGCGGCCGTGACTTGGGCTTCCCGACCGCCAACGTGCCGACGGACGAGGGCTACGCGGTGCCGCCCGACGGTGTCTACGCCGGTCGTCTGGTCGTCGACGGCGAACGGCTCCCCGCCGCGATCTCGATCGGCACCAACCCGACCTTCGCCGGCACGGAGCGGCGTGTCGAGTCCTACGTGATGGACCACGGCCACGATCTCGACCTCTACGGCCGCGAGGTGCGCGTCGAGCTCGTCGAGCGCATCCGACCCATGGTCGCGTTCGACGGCGTCGACGCCCTCGTGGCCCAGATGCACGACGACGTCTCCGCCGCCCGCGACCTGCTCGCCTGACGGACCCCGGTCCGGACGCAATCTGAGGGATCGTGGTCGTTCCAGTGACACCAACCCCTCAGACTGCGTCCGGCGCGCGCGGGTCGCCGCTGATCCGGAGGTAGACGCCGGCCGGGTCGTGGAGGCGGAAGTCGACCTGGCCCCAGGGGCGGCGGACGAGAGGATCGGCGAGCGGCCAGCCGGTGGACAGCACGTGCTCGTGCTCGAGCTCGACGTCCGGCACGCGCAGCACGATCTCCGGTCCGTGGGGCGGGCGTCGGTCCACCGGCGCGGCGTCCGCGGCGAGGCAGCAGGCGACCCGGGCGGAGCCGCGCTCGAGCACGACGTGGTCGTCCGTGCCGCCGACGAGCTCGAAGCGGAGCACCCGGACGTAGAAGTCCGTCAGCACCGCGACGTCGGGACCGAACACCTCGTACGAGAGCCGCATCCGGTCATCGTCGCACGCGCGGCGATTCGCCCCGACGTGCTCCGCGCTGATATTCTGGTAGACGCCGTCGAACGGCCACGGATTCTAGTGCCCCGGTGAACAGGCCCGGGCGCGCCGTGCAACGAGTCACCTCAAGGAGAACAGTGTCGAAGAAGACTGCTGCGCCCACCGTCGCAGACCTGTCGAAGTCCGAGATCATCGAGCAGTACGCGACCAAGACCGGCGACACCGGTTCGCCCGAGGTGCAGATCGCTCTGCTCACGGGTCGCATCTCGCACCTGACCGAGCACCTCAAGGAGCACAAGCACGACCACCACAGCCGCCGCGGCCTGCTGCTGCTCGTCGGCCAGCGTCGTCGCCTGCTGAACTACCTGCAGAACAACGACATCGAGCGTTACCGCTCGCTCATCGAGCGACTCGGTCTGCGCCGTTGACCTGACATCAGGCGGTCGCCCGCACGGGCGGCCGCCTGATGTGCCTCACCACAACTGAACACCCACTCACACGGACGAGAGAGCGGCGGAGCCGGCTCGGTCCTCGGTAGTGGCCCTCGGGTCCCGCGACACACGGTCGCGACTCGAACCCCGCGGGCCTCGATCGAAGACCGACACACATCCCGCCCGTCTGCGTCTCGTCCCCCACCAGCGGGCTCCGGCCCGCGGAAGGGACTCGCATGAGCGAATCCACCCTGCACAGCGTCGAGACCGTCATCGACAACGGCTCGTTCGGCCGTCGCACCGTCCGCTTCGAGACCGGCGTGCTCGCCCGTCAGGCGGCCGGTAGCGTCTCGGCCTACCTCGACGACGACACGATGCTGCTGTCGGCCACGACGGCCGGCAAGCACCCCAAGGACCAGTTCGACTTCTTCCCGCTGACGATCGACGTCGAGGAGCGGCAGTACGCCGCCGGCAAGATCCCCGGCTCG
>JALRCA010000184.1 GCA_023257515.1 Aeromicrobium sp. | reverse complement strand
CTCCATGACGAAAGCCTAGAGAGGGGTCGCCGCCCAGCACCACAATGTCGTCGATGCCTGAGGTCAGTCGATGAGCAGCTGCAGTGCGTCGAGAGCCCGCCGACGGTCCGCGGGCGCGAGAGCCGTCCAGTGCTCGGCGGTGAGGTCGTGCCCGAGCATCTCCAGCAGTCGATGGAGTCGCTGATGGTCCGTTCCCTTCAGCCGGTCACGCTCGACGAACGGATCGTCGAGGCACGCGAGGAGCGCCACGGCGTCCTGGAGGTGTCGCTCCGGCCTGCGGTCGGCTCGCGCGGCCGCGGACTTCAGGACCAGGGCGCCCAGGAGGTCGGGAACACTCACGGTGGTCTGCTGACCGTCGATGATCTGTAGCCTGGCGTTGAACGTCCGTTGCAGTGCTTGGGTTGCCCCTTCCATACGAGGCAGGCTCCGATGACCCTGGCGGTCGTGGGCGCGAGGGGCGGCGTGCTCGGCGACGAGCACGTCCACCTGGTCGAGGGCCTCCGCCACGTCACGGGTCCAGCGGTGCGAGGTGTGGTCGTCGGCGATGCGCAGGTCGCCGTGCTGGTGGTAGCCGAGATCGGCGAGTGTGGTGTGCTCACGTGCCCGACGTAGACCCCGGGCTGCTCGATGTGGACGAGCATGTCGACGTCGCGGGTCGGCCGGATGACGTCCCTGCCGCTGGAGAGCACGTGCAGCTGGACCATCAGACCGCCGAACAACGTCCAGTGGGTGTGGTCGACCCGCTCCGCGATCTCCGCGAGGTTCTGCCACGGGCGAGTCCACGCGAACCCGATGCCCAGGTCGGGCGTCTCCCGCTCCGTCACAGCGACCCCAGAGCATCGCTGATGACGTAGAACGCGGCGTCACGCTCACGGACGTCGACCGACGTCGCGAGGTCAATGGCGGCGAGGAGACCCGGATCGGTCTCGGACAGTCGCCGCGCCTGGTCGAGATGATCGGTCGAGCGAAGGGTGATGGTGCCGCTGCTGTCCTCGCGCAGCCGGAATCGCGACATGAGCGACGCCAGGTCCTGCGTGTCGACGTAGCCGTCGAGGTCGCGCTCGGTGCCGAGGTCGCCGATGGTCGCCGCACCCGTCACCAATTGTGCGGCCACACGACCACGGGCGGACAGGTGACTCTCGTACTGCCTCGCGACGGCGCGGTTCCGCACGCGGGATGCCACCTCGGCGGCGCTCATGCCGTTCAGCTGGGAGCGCAGGCGCGAGACCTGAGCGGCGCCCACCCAGTCGACCGAGAGCCCCGCGAGGACGTGGAGCGCGGCCCACGCGGTGCCCTCGCTCCACACCCGCCGGGTAATCGTCCCTCGCCGGCGCAGGTACCGCGTCACCGACTCCGCATCGACCACACCGCGAGCCAGGAGCGTGATCTCGCCGTGAGCGGCCAGGTTGCGTGCCTGTCGCTCGGTGACGCCGAGGCGGTCGGCGGCCGCAGCCGTGGTTAGCAGTTCCATACAGATAGTTTCCGATTTCGGAATTTATCCGTCAACCGGGCAAGGTGGTCGGCCTGCCTGGTGACGGCTCACTGCTGATCGACCAGAAACGCCCTCGAACGACCGAAGGGCCGTTCGAGGGCGTTTCCGCTGCTCAGAGGGTGTTTCGAGGGTCAGATCGCGAGCGATCAAAGACCGCCGAGGACCTCAGGATCAGATGTCGTAGTACAGCTCGAACTCGTGCGGCGTGGGACGCAGCTGCACGGGCAGGATCTCGTTCTCGTACTTGTAGTCGATCCACGTCTCGATCAGGTCGTTGGTGAACACGTCACCGGCCGTCAGGAACTCGTGGTCCTCCTCGAGCGCCTTGAGCACGGCGGGCAGCGACGTCGGGACCTGGTCGATCTCGGCGGCCTCCTCCGGCGGGAGCTCGTAGATGTTCTTGTCGATCGGCGTGGGCGGCTCGATCTTGTTCTTCACGCCGTCGAGGCCGGCCAGCAGGAGCGCCGAGAACGCCAGGTACGGGTTGCTCGACGGATCCGGGAAGCGGGTCTCGACACGCTTGGCCTTGGGGTTCGCGCCCGTGATCGGGATGCGGACCGCGGCCGAGCGGTTGCGGCTCGAGTACACGAGCGAGATCGGGGCCTCGAAGCCGGGCACGAGACGCTTGTAGGAGTTGACCGACGGGTTCGTGAAGGCCAGCACCGCGGGCGCGTGCTTCAGGATGCCGCCGATGTAGTGACGCGCCGTGTCCGACAGGCCGCCGTAGCCGGCCTCGTCGTAGAACAGCGGCGAGCCCTCGTTCCACAGCGACTGGTGCACGTGCATGCCCGAGCCGTTGTCGCCGAAGATGGGCTTCGGCATGAACGTCGCGGTCTTGCCGGCGTTCCACACCGTGTTGCGGACGAGGTACTTGAACTTGACCAGGTCGTCCGCCGCAGCGAGCAGGGTGTTGAACTTGTAGTTGATCTCGGCCTGGCCGGCGGTGCCGACCTCGTGGTGGCCTCGCTCGAGGATCAGGCCGGCGGCCGCGAGGTTGTCCATGATCTCGTTGCGCAGGTTGCCCTGGCTGTCGGTCGGGGCGACGGGGAAGTAGCCGCCCTTGTAGCGGACCTTGTAGCCACGGTTGTCGGCGATGTCGTCGTCGACCTGCCAGGCGGCCTCGACCGACTGGATCTCGTGGTAGCTCTTGTTCGCGCCGGTGCCGAAGGCCACGCGGTCGAAGATGTAGAACTCCGCCTCCGGCGCGAAGAACGCCGTGTCGCCGAGGCCGGTGGTCTTGAGGTACGCCTCGGCCTTGCGAGCGATGTTGCGCGGGTCGCGCGAGTACGCCTCGCCCGTGATCGGGTCGTGGACGAAGAAGCTGAGCGCGATCGTCTTCGGGGTGCGGAAGGGGTCGACGAACGCCGTGCCGTAGTCGGGCAGCAGCTTCATGTCCGACTCGTTGATGGTCTGGAAGCCGCGGATGGAGGATCCGTCGAAGGCGACGCCCTCAGCGGCCGCGTCCTCGTCGAAGGCCTCGACCGGGAGGGTGACCTGCTGCTGGATGCCCGGAAGGTCCGTGAAGCGGACGTCGACGTACTCGACGCCCTCGTCCCTCACGAACTTGAAAAACTCATCGGCGTTGCCGAAGCTCATGGATCCTCCTCGACCGCAGGGGGCGGCCAGCGTGTGTCGAAATGGCGGGGTGACGGCGCCCGAGCGCCGTGCTGCAGACGCTAGGGAGAGGCAGTTTCCCGACCGTCACCGAATTGTTTCGGCCATGTTACAGATGTCGGAACACGGCATCTGTCTCAAAA
>JALRCA010000066.1 GCA_023257515.1 Aeromicrobium sp. | reverse complement strand
CAAGGAACTCCTGGCCAAGATCACGGCCAACCCGCAATCCCGCCTGATCGGCCTGTGCTGGATGGATGGCGGGTCCCGCAACGTCTACAACACCAAGAAGCCCGTCCGCAGCGTCGAGGACCTGAAGGGCCTCAAGATCCGCAAGGACCCCGAGGGCGTGCTGCCGACCGAGCTGCTCGACGACTACGAGGCGTTCTGCGGTGCGATCAGCGACGAGGCGGCCGAGGCGGCCGCCGACTCGACGATCTCGGTCACGACGCTCGACGGCTGGCTCAAGGAGCGGAACGACGGTGGCCGCGACTTCGAGCTGATCGACGTGCGGGAGCCGGGGGAGTACGAGATCAACCGCATCCCCGGGTCGGTGCTGATCCCGAAGGGCGAGTTCCTCAACGGGAACGCGCTCGAGAAGCTGCCCAGCGACAAGCAGATCGTCCTGCACTGCAAGTCGGGCGTGCGCTCGGCCGAGGCGCTCGCGGTCCTCAAGGGAGCGGGCTACTCCGACGCCGTGCACGTCGGTGGTGGCGTGGTGGCCTGGGTCAACCAGATCGACCCGAGCCAGCCGTCCTACTGAGTCCCGCCGTCCCCGCTGGGCGTGACGTCCTGACCGCGACACGCCGGCGGGTCGCGCCGGAACGTCGCTCCCAGCGAGAGGGTGGGGCCGTGGAGGACTTCACCGAGGACGTGCTGGCCTTCGTCGAGACCGTGCCGCCCGGCCGGGTCGTCACGTACGGCCTGGTCGCCGACGTGCTCGGTCGGGGCGGGCCGCGCCAGGTCGGTCGCACCATGGCGCTCGAGGGACCGGCCGTCCCGTGGTGGCGCGTCGTGCGCGCGAACGGGACGCTGCCCGCGCACCTCATGACCGACGCTCAGGCCCGCTGGCGCACGGAGGGCACGCCGGTCGTCCGCGGCCGCGTCGACGTGGCGCGCGCCCTCTGGACCCCCGACGCCTGACCCCCTCACCCGGGGACTCTGACCTCCCGGACCCTGGGCCGGCGCGGCTCCGATGGGCGTGTCGGAGCGGTCTGGTGTGATGGGCGTGTGCCTCCCGAGTACCGCTTGAGACGTCCTGCCCCCGGCCCTGAGCCGGTGCCGACGCTCGACGACTCGCAGCGCTCGGTGGTCGACCACGTGGCGACCGTCGGCGGTCCGTTGCAGGTGCTCGCCGGACCCGGAGCGGGCAAGACGACGACCCTCGTGGAGCTCGTCGTCGACCGGGTCGAGCAGGGGCTCGACGCCGAGCGCGTGCTCGTCCTCACCTTCAGCCGCCAGGCCGCGCAGGAGGTCCGCACCCGCATCGCCCGCCGGCTCGGTCGCACCACCGCCACGACTCCGGCGATGACCTTTCACTCCTTCTGCTACGCCTTGCTGCGGGCCGAGCAGGACGCCGACAGCTTCACCGACCCGCTGCGGCTGCTCAGCGCACCCGAGCAGGACGCCGTCATCAGCGAGGTCCTCGCGGGCGCCGACCCGCAGCGCTGGCCGGTCGGTCTGCGGCCGGCCCTGCGCACCCGCGGCCTGGCGACCGAGCTGCAGCGTCTGCTCGCCGCGGCCCGCGCCCGCAACCTGGACGCGCTCGACCTCGTCGAGCTCGGCCGGTCCGCCGGCCGCGACGACTGGTCCGCGGCCGGCGACTTCTTCGACGAGCTCACCTCCGTCGCCGCGCTGGCCAACACGATCGACCACACCGACATGGTGTTCCAGGCGGTCCGGGTGCTCGACGACCCCGCGGTGCGGCAGCGCTGGCGCGACCGGCTCGGTCTCGTCGTGGTCGACGAGTACCAGGACACCGACCCGCTCCAGGTCGCGCTGCTGCAGGCCCTGGCCGGCGACGGGCGCGACCTCGTCGTCGTCGGCGACCCCTACCAGTCCATCTACGGCTTCCGCGGGGCCGACGTGCGCGGCATCCTCGACTTCCCCGAGCAGTTCCGCGACCGCACCGGGGCCCCCGCTCCGCGGCTCACGCTCGCGCGCACCAACCGCTACGGACCGGTCATCGCCGCGGCAGTGCGGTCGGTCGTCGAGAACCGGGGCGCGCTCGCGGCGGTCGACGGCGACGCGTTCGCGGCGCTGCGCACGCCGAAGTCGGTCGTCGACGACCCCGGCCGGGTCCGGGTCCGCACGTTCACCTCGGCGACCGCCGAGGCGGAGTCGATCGCCCTGCTGCTGCGCGAGCAGCACCTGCGCCACGACCGGCCGTGGCGCGACATGGCGGTGCTGGTCCGCTCCGGTGCCCACCTGCACCGCCTGCAGCGCGCGCTGGCCGCCGCGGGCGTGCCGGTCGACGTCGCCGGCGACGAGGTGCCGTTGGTGCTCGAGCCCGCGGTGCGCACCCTGGTCGCGGCCCTGCACGCGGCCGACGCCTTGCACCGGGGCGAGACCCTCGACCCCGCCGCGGCCGAGGCCCTGCTCACCGGGCCGCTGGGCGGGCTCGACGCCGCCTCCATGCGACGGCTCGGCCGGGTGCTGCGCCGGCACGACCACGAGACCCGTCCGCGGCCGTCGCGCGTCCTCGTCGCCGAGGCGCTCGGCGACGCGACGCTGCTGCGCAGCCTGCGCCAGGACGGGCGCGACGGCGAGGACCTGCGCGCCGCCGAGGCCGTCGCGCGCCTGCTCACGACGGCCGCGCGCCAGATCGACGACGGCGCCTCGGCCGAGGAGGTGCTCTGGACGCTGTGGGACGGCACCTCGTGGCCGCGGCGGCTGCGTGACGAGGCCGAGGGCGACGGCGAGGGCGCGGCGCGGGCCGACCACGACCTCGACGCCCTCTGCGCGCTGTTCGCCGAGGCCGCCCGGGCCGAGGAGCGGCAGGCGCGCCGCTCGGTCACCGAGGTCGTGGCCGCGCTCGAGGCCCAGCAGATCCCCGCCGACACGCTCGCGCAGGAGGCCGACGCCGGGCGCGCCGTCCGGCTCATGACCGCGCACCGCGCCAAGGGCCTGGAGTGGCCGCTCGTCGTCGTCGCGGGCGTGCAGGACGGCGAGTGGCCCGACGTCCGGCTGCGCAGCAGCCTGCTGCAGCCCGACCGGCTCGGCCCCGGCCAGGTGCTGCCCTCGCCGTCGCCCCGCGCCGCCCTGGCCGAGGAGCGTCGCCTGTTCTACGTCGCCTGCACCCGTGCGCGCTCCGAGCTGTGGGTCACGGCGGTCGAGGCCACGGCCGACGAGGGCGACCAGCCGTCGCGCTTCGTCACCGAGCTGCGTCGGCACGTCGCGGAGACCGAGCAGCGTGAGCCGGCCGGGCCCGAGGGACGGCCGACCCGGTCGCTGTCCCTGCGCAGCGCGGTCGCGCGGCTGCGCCGGCTGGGGGAGTCGACCGACGACCCTGCCGTGCGGCAGCGAGCGGCCGCGTTGCTGGCGCGGGTCGCGGCGCACCCCGCCGGTCGGGCCGCGCACCCCGACCGCTGGTGGGGTCTGGCCGAGCGCAGCGTCTCCGACGTCCCGCTGCGTGACCCCGCCGAGCCGCTGCGGCTGTCCGGCAGCCAGGTCTCGAGCATCGTCGACTGCCCGTTGCACTGGTTCCTCGACCACGAGGCGCGGGGCGGGCGGGGCACCACGCAGGCGCAGGGCTTCGGCTCGATCGTGCACGCCCTCGCCGCCGACGTCGTCGCCTCGGGCGTCGACCCCGACCCTGAGGAGCTCGCGGCCCACCTCGACGACGTCTGGGGACAGCTGGACTACGCGCCCTGGATCGGCCGCCGCGAGCGCGCCGCCGCGGTCGAGGCGATCGAGCGGTTCGTGGCCTGGCACCGGGCCAACCCGCGACGCGTCGTCGGGGCCGAGCACGACTTCGGGGTCGACCTCGAGGTCGACGGCCGCGCGGTCCACCTGAGCGGCTCGATGGACCGGGTCGAGGTCGACGCCGAGGGCGGCGTCCACGTCGTCGACCTCAAGACCAGCAAGAACCCGCCGAGCGACCGCTCGCTCGCCGAGCACCCCCAGCTCGGGCTCTACCAGGTCGCCGTCCGGCACGGGGCCGTCCCGGACGAGTCGGGGCCGCCCGCCGGCGCCGAGCTCGTGCAGCTGAGGACCGACGACAAGTCCGCCCCGGGCCACCCCAAGGTGCAGCCGCAGGACGGGCCCCGCCCGGACGAGCCGTTCTTCGCGCTCGAGCAGCTGCGCCGCAGCGTCCACGTCATCGTCGACGAGCAGCTCGTCGCCACCGCCAGCGACCAGGCCTGCGGCTGGTGCGCCTTCCACGCCGTCTGCCCCACGAAGGACGAGGGCGTCTCGATCCTCGGCCGGCCGGAGGACCGCCCATGAGCACCACGTCCGCACCCCGCCTGGTCCGCGACCCGGACCGCCTGCGCGAGATCGTCGGCATCCCGTTCTCCGAGCCACAGATGGCGGCCATCACGGCCGGCCTCGACGCGCCGAGCGCGATCATCGCGGGTGCCGGGTCGGGCAAGACCACGGTCATGGCGGCGCGGGTCGTGTGGCTCGTCGGGCACGTCGGCATCGCCCCGGAACGGATCCTCGGCCTGACCTTCACGACGAAGGCGGCCGCCGAGCTCGGTCAGCGCATCCGGGCCAACCTGGAGCTCCTGGGGGTCGACCTCGAGGGCCAGCCCACCGCGTCCACGTACCACGCGTTCGCCGGTCAGCTGATCGCCGAGCACGGCCTGCGGCTCGGCATCGAGCCCGACCTGCGCATCGTCACGGACGCCTCGCGCTTCCAGCGGATGGCGCGGGCCATCGAGACCCACGACGGCGACCTCGCCGAGGTCAGCACCCACGTGCCGAGCCTCGTCTCGACCGCGATGTCGCTCGACAGCCAGCTCTCCGAGCACCTCGTCACGCCTGAGCAGCTGCGAGCCTTCGAGGCCGAGGTGCTGCCCGCGGTGCTGGCCGAGCCCAGGCAGACCCTCGACGTGCAGAAGGCTGCCTCCGCGCAGCGGCGGCGCGTCGAGATCAGCCACCTCGTCGACCGCTACCGCGAGGCCAAGGCCGCCGACGGCGTCATGGACTTCTCCGACCAGATGGCGTGGGGTGCCCAGCTCGCGGCCGTCCCCGAGGTGGGGGCGGCGCTGCGCGAGCGGTTCGACGTCGTGCTGCTCGACGAGTACCAGGACACGTCGGTCGCGCAGCGCGACCTGCTGCTCGCCCTGTTCGGCGGACACCCCGTCACCGCCGTCGGCGACCCGGCGCAAGGCATCTACGGCTGGCGGGGCGCGGCGACGGGGAACCTCGAGAACTTCGTCGCCGAGTTCGCCGACCCGCAGGGTCCCCCCGGACGCCAGTTCTCCCTCGTCGAGACGCGGCGCTGCGCGCCCGAGGTCATCGACGCCGCGAACGACCTCGCCGCCGACTTCTACGCCCGGTCCGAGGCGGTCCAGCCGCTCGTGTCCGCTGCCGGCGGCACCGGCGTCGTCGACGTCGGGCTGTACCCCACCGTGCAGGACGAGATCGACGCCGTCGTCGACGTGATCGTCGCCCAGCACGCGCAGGGCACGCCGTGGCGCGAGATCGCCGTCCTCACGCGGGTGCGGCGCGAGAACGGCGCGATCGTGCAGGCGCTGCGTGCCCGGCACGTCCCCTTCGAGATCGTCGGCCTGACCGGCCTGCTCGACCAGCCCGAGGTCGCCGACGTCGTCGCCCTGCTGTCCGTCGTCGAGGACGTCACGGCCAACCCGTCGCTGCTGCGGCTGCTGACCGGCCCGCGCTGGAACATCGGTCCGCGCGACCTCGCGCTGCTCGGCCGGCGCGCGTCCCGGCTGGCCGGCCGGTCCGCGGGCCGCGACGACGACGCCACGCTCGCCGACGAGCTCACCCGGGCCGTCGAGGGCACCGACCCGACCGAGATCGTGTCGCTCGCCGACGCGCTCGAGGACCCGGGCGACCTCGGTTACTCGGCCGCGGCGCGCGAGCGGTTCGCCGACCTGGCCCGCGTAGTCGCCGGCGTGCGGGCGCACGTGGGCGACCCGCTGCTCGAGCTCGCGCGGCGAGCCGTCCGGGCGCTCGACCTCGACGTCGAGCTCGAGGCGTCCGAGGTCACCGGCGGCACCGACAACCTGGCGCTGTTCCTCGATGCCGTCGCCGCGTACGGGGAGTCCGACCGGTACGCCTCGCTGTCCGGCCTCATCGCGTACCTGCAGGCCGAGGACCTCTTCAACGAGGGGCTCGACGTCTCCACCCCGACGGAGGCCGACTCGGTCAAGCTGCTCACGATCCACAAGGCCAAGGGCCTTGAGTGGGACTGCGTCGTCGTGCCGCTCGTGGCCAAGGACGTCTTCCCGACGAAGAATGGCCGGCCCAACTGGGCCTCGTCCGTCGAGGCGCTGCCCTGGCCGCTGCGCGGTGACCGGGCCACGCTGCCCGAGCTCGCGGGCTGGAGCAACGCCGAGCAGAAGGCGTTCCGCGAGGAGCTCCGCGCCGAGTCCCGGCTCGAGGAGCTGCGCCTGGGCTACGTCGCCTACACGCGGGCCCGCACGCGGCTCGTCGTCACGGGGCACTGGTGGGGTCGCACCCAGCTGCGTCCTCGCGGCCCCTCGGACTTCCTGCAGCGCACGCGCGCCTGGCTCGACGCCCGCGGCGGCAGCCCCCTGGCCTGGGCACCCGAGCCCGAGCCGGACGCCGTCAACCCGCTCGTGGCCGAGGTCGACGGCGTGCCGTGGCCCCAGCCGGTGCCGGTCGTCCCGGGTCGTCGCGAGCTCGCCGACGCGGTGCACGCGGAGCTGGCGGCGCCGACGCTGCCGGTCGTCGCGGACGGTCCCGGCGACGAGCTCGACGAGATCGCTCGCGACGTCGACCTGCTGCTCCTCGAGGCCGACGCGTCCGCGGCGAGCCGTCGCGAGGTCGAGCTGCCCGGCACCGTCTCCGCGACCGCCGTCCTGGCCCTCAGCGACGACGAGCACGACTTCGCCCGGTCGCTCGCCCGCCCCATGCCACGGCGTCCGTCATCGGCGGCGCGCTTCGGCACGCGGTTCCACGCCTGGGTCGAGGCGCACTTCGGCCAGCAGCCGCTGCTCGACCCGGCCGAGCTGCCCGGCCAGGGCGACGCCGACATCGCCTCGGACGCCGAGCTCGACGAGGTCATCGAGCTCTTCCGCGCGGGACCGTACGGCGACGCGGTGCCGCACCGCATCGAGGCCCCGTTCTCGGTCGTGCTCGCGGGCCAGCAGGTCGTCGGTCGCATCGACGCGGTGTTCTCCGGTGGCACGCCGCAGGAGCCGCGCTACGAGGTCGTCGACTGGAAGACCAACCGGACGGCCGACGCGGACCCGCTCCAGCTGGCGATCTATCGCCTCGCGTGGGCCGAGCTCACGGGCGTGCCGCTCGATCACGTGTCGGCGGCGTTCTACTACGTCCGCCTCGGCGAGGTGCGACGCTTCGGACCCGCGGACCTGCCCGACCGAGCCGGACTCGAGTCTCTCGTGGCGGGCCGTCCTAGGGTGGGGGAGTGAGCCACGAGCGACCGCCCTTCGCGTTCGACCGCGCCCGTCACGACCGATCGGGCCACCTGCGCAAGGATGACGGATGGGTCGGAGCGGACGTCCGCGTGATGGTGCTCGGCGGGGAGCACGTCGCGACGCAGGACGGGCCCGACAAGCCGGTCCTGCGGTGGGTGCCTCGCAGCGAGGCACCCGAGGGGGAGTGGTTGTTCCTGGGCGAGGCCGACGGCCTCCGGCACGCGGCGGTGATCGTCGACCGTGTCCCCGAGGAGCTGCAGCCGGTCAGCGTGCGGGTGCTGGCGCCGCTGCTCGACCCGTTCGACCTGTCGCTCGCCGTGCACGCGGTCGGCATGAGCCGCTGGCTCGAGTCGACACCGTTCTGCCCGCGCTGCGGGTCCCGCACCGAGACCCGCGAGGCCGGCCACCTGCGGGTCTGCCCGTCGTGCGGCAAGCACCACTTCCCGCGCACGGACCCCGCGGTCATCATGCTCATCACCGACGATGATGACCGGGCGCTGCTCGGCCGCCAGGCTGCATGGCCGGAGGGTCGATGGTCGACGCTCGCCGGGTTCGTCGAACCAGGGGAGTCGCTCGAGGACGCGGTGCGCCGCGAGACGGCCGAGGAGACCTCGGTCGTCGTCGGCGACGTGACCTACGCGGGCAGCCAGCCCTGGCCGTTCCCGGCGAGCCTCATGGTCGGGTTCTTCGGCCGCGCCGTCGACACCAGGATCGAGGTCGACCGCCACGAGATCGCCGAGGCTCGCTGGGTCACGCGTCAGGAGCTGCGGACCCAGGGCGAGGCCGGCACGCTGCTCCTGCCGCCGGCCGGTGTCTCGATCTCGAGCTGGCTCGTCGAGACGTGGTTCGGCGAGCCCCTGCCCGGCGCCTGGTTCTGAGCCCGCCAGATCACCGCCTGCGGACGCAGTCCGAGGGTTCGTGGTCGCCCGGGCGACCGGGACCCCTCATCCTCGGACCCCGGCTCGACGCAGTCCGAGGGTCCGTGGCGGCTGGAGCGACCACGAACCCTCAGATTGCGTCGCCCCCCGAGGGCTCAGACGGCGAGCTGGGCCTTGACCTGCGCCACGGAGGGGTTGGTCAGCGCGGTGCCGTCGGCGAAGACCAGGGTGGGGACGGTCTGGTTGCCGTTGTTCGCCTGCTCGACGATGCTCGCCGCGGCGGGGTCCTTCTCGATGTCCACCTCGGTGAACGTGATGCCCTCGCGCTGCAGCTGCCCCTTGAGCCGGTGGCAGTAGCCGCACCACGGCGTGGAGTAGAGAGTGAACGTGCCCTCGGCGGCGGTCATGACTGTCTCCTTCGACGTCTACTGTGAGGATGAACGCGCGAGACGTCGCCGCGATTCCCCCCCAGCGTCCCACCGCCGGCGCCACCCGTACGACAGCCACCCGAACGAGAAGGATCAGCGTGCCCGACCCCGAGGACCTGCTCACCGCCCTCGACCCGGAGCAACGTGCCGTCGCCACGGCCCTGCGCGGTCCCGTCTCGGTGGTCGCCGGTGCCGGCACCGGCAAGACCCGCGCCATCACGCACCGCATCGCCTACGGCGTCGCCACCGGGCTGTACGAGCCGACCGAGGTCCTCGCCGTCACCTTCACGACGCGCGCGGCGGGCGAGATGCGCTCGCGCCTCGCGAGTCTCGGTGCCGGCCGGGTTCAGGCGCGCACGTTCCACTCCGCCGCCCTGCGCCAGGCACGCTACTTCTGGCCCCAGGTCTACGGCACCGAGTTCCCCGAGATCGTGCAGTCCAAGTTCGGTCTGGTCGCGGGTGCCACGCGTCGCCTCGGTCTGCGAGCCGAGACCCCGCTGCTGCGCGACCTGTCCTCGGAGATCGAGTGGGCCAAGGTCAGCAACATCGCACCCACCGACTACGCCGAGGCCGCGCGCCGCCACCGACGCGAGGTCGCCGACGTCGACCCGCCGATGGTCGGCAACATCCTGGCCGCCTACGAGGAGGTCAAGCGCGAGCAGCACCGCATCGACATGGAGGACATCCTCCTGGTCACGGCGGCGATCCTCGCCGACGACGAACGGGTGGCCGCCCAGGTGCGCCGACAGTACCGGTGGTTCGTCGTCGACGAGTTCCAGGACGTCAACCCGCTGCAGTCCACCCTGCTCGACCTGTGGCTCGGCGGGCGCGACGACGTGTGCGTCGTCGGTGATCCGCGTCAGACGATCTACTCCTTCGCCGGTGCGTCGCCGCGTCTGCTGACGGGCTTCACGCAGCGCTACCCGGACGCCACCCGGCTGGAGCTCGTGCGCAACTACCGCTCCACGCCGCAGGTCGTCGCGGTCGCCAACGCCGTCTTCCCGAGACGCTCGGCACCCGGCGTGCGGCTGGAGTCGCAGCAGCAGTCGGGCGAGCCGGTCCGCTACCACGGCTACCCCGACGAGCCCGCCGAGGCGTCCGCCGTCGCCGACGAGGTCCAGCGCCGCCACCGTGGGGGCACGCCGTACCGCGAGATGGCGGTGCTCTACCGCATCAACGCCCAGTCCGAGACCTTCGAGGAGGCGTTCGGCGAGCGCGGCATCCCGTTCACCCTGCGAGGTGCCGAGGGCTTCTTCCAGCGTGCCGAGGTGCGCCAGGCCGTCACCCTGCTGCGCGGCGCCGCCCACGCGGGCGACGAGGGCAAGGATCTCGCCGGCTCGGTGCGCGACGTGCTGGCCGCGATGGACTACCGCGAGGAGCCACCGGCCGGTGCCGGCAACGTGCGCGACCGCTGGGAGTCGCTCCACGCGATCGTCACGATGGCGGCCGAGCTCGGCGAGTCCGACCCCGCGGCCACGCTCGCCACGCTCGTGGCCGACCTCGAACGTCGTGCCCAGGTCGCCCACGCGCCTGCAGCCGACGGGGTGACCCTGTCGACCATGCACGCGGCCAAGGGCCTGGAGTGGGACGTCGTGTTCTGCACCGGCATGCAGGAGGGAACGTTGCCCTCGCCGCACTCCCAGACCGCCGAGGAGATCGAGGAGGAGCGACGTCTGTTCTACGTCGGCCTCACGCGTGCCCGGTCGATCCTGTCGGTCTCGTGGTCGCGGGCCCGCAAGGCGGGCGGCCGCGGCAACCGTGGACCCACGCGTTTCCTCGACCCGTTGCTCCCGCCGGACCACGAGTCCCGCCACGTCGGGGTCAAGAGCGCCAAGAAGCGGTCGCACGCGGCCCTCGAGGAGCTGGAGCCGGCCGACCGCGAGCTGTTCGAACGGCTCAAGCAGTGGCGGGCGACGC
Organism: Aeromicrobium sp.; assembly: GCA_023257515.1. Taxonomy (GTDB): domain Bacteria; phylum Actinomycetota; class Actinomycetes; order Propionibacteriales; family Nocardioidaceae; genus Aeromicrobium. The sequence continues at coordinate 12,827 of JALRCA010000066.1, read as the reverse complement.
AGGCGAGCGAGTCCAAGGTGCCGGCGTACGTGATCTTCACCGACGCCACCTTGCTCGGCATCGTCTCCGTCCGCCCGAGCAACCCGCAGGAGCTCGTCGGCATCAGCGGCATCGGTGCGACCAAGCGAGAACGCTTCGGCGCGGACGTCCTGCGCATCGTCGCGGAGTGAGGCGACCTCCGGCCCCTGAGCCCCTTGGTCCCTGAGCCGACCAAAGATGGCGGTCGGGGTCCGAGGGCAGCGCGGGTCAGGCGGTGGCGAAGCCGGGCAGGCTGTCCTCGAGGATCCCGCGCACGGGCACGGTGGCTCCGAGCTGGCTCAGGACCCCGATCGTGCCCATCCACACCCGGTGGATCAGCAGGTACTGCGGCGGCAGGTTGATCCGCATGGCGGTGCCCATGCCCTCGGCCCCTGGTGCGCTGAGTCGCTGCGCCTGGGCCCGCAACCACGCCCGGTCGAACGTGAACTCCTCGACCTGGGCGGGCTCCACGAGCGGCTCCAGGTAGGTCGACAGGACCGACGGCGCGATGCTGACGCCGGGCCGCAGGAACCCCTCCTCGCGCAGTCCGGCGCTGACGCCCTCGGCGTCGCCCTCGAGGGCGAGTCGCAGGAGCCGACCGATCGCCGAGGGCATGCCGTCGGGCAGGCGGGCGACGGCGCCGTAGTCGACGACGCCGAGGCGACCGTCGGGAAGGATGCGGAAGTTCCCGGGATGGGGATCGGCGTGCAGCAGGCCGACCCGCTCGGGACCGGACAGCAGGAACCGGGCGAACAACGCGCCGTAGTGGTCGCGCTCCTCGTGGTCGCCGTCGGCGATGATCCCGGCCAGTGACCGCTCGCTGTCCATCCACTCCGAGACCAGCACGCGCTCCGTGCCGTGCACGACGGCGGGCACGTCGACGACCGGGTCGTCGGCGTACGCCTCGGCGAACGCGGCCTGGGCCTCGGCCTCGAGTCGGTAGTCGAGCTCCTCGGCGACGCGGTCCTGCAGCTCCTGCACGAGCGGCTTGACGTCGACACCGGGCGAGATGACCCCGAACAACCGGCTCAGGCGCGCGATCTGGCGCAGGTCGGAACGCAGGGCCTTGGCGGCCCCGGGGTACTGGATCTTGACGGCGACGTCGCGTCCGTCGTGCCACGTGCCTCGATGGACCTGGCCGATGGAGGCGGCGGCGGACGGCAAGTCGGCGACCTCGACGAGCAGCTCGCGCCAGTCGTCGCCGAGCTCCGCCGCCAGCTGGCGATGCACCGTGCCGGGAGGCATCGGGGGCGCGGCGTCCTGCAGCCTGGTCAAGGTCTCGCGGTAGGGCCCGATCAGCTCCTCGGGAAGGGCTGCCTCGAACACGCTCATCGCCTGGCCGAACTTCATCGCGCCGCCCTTGAGCTGGCCGAGCACGCTGAAGATCTGGTCGGCGGTGCGTCGCTGCACCTCCGTCAGCACGAGGTCGGCCGGTGCTCCGCCGAGGCGACGACCGACGCCCAGCGCGGTGCGGCCGGCGAAGCCGACGGGCAGCGCGGCCAGGCGTGCACCGCGGGCGAAGGCCGACGACGGCATGGAGCGACGTCCGCCGCGTTCGTCCGATCCAGCCACAGGCCCAGGATAGGTCGGCGGTTCGTCGGACGCCCGCTCGCGGACCGGGTCACGACGTCACGCGGAGACCAGCAGCTGGCAGGCGCAGTCGTCGCGCAGGGGCACGACGTGACGCTCGGGCGCCCCCGGGCCGGCGCGGAAGGTCAGGGTCGCCGCGTGCGTCGACGGACGCCCGCCGTGGGCGCGCAGCGCGACGTCGTCCAGGACCGTGCCGATCGCGCGCCAGGTGGTGCCCGGGTCGGCGCGTGATGGACGGGCCGCCCGGCGCGGGTGCTCGAGCTGCGCCACGAGAGCCGGCCAGACCGGCTGTCTCTCCGTGCGGGTCCGGTCGAGGCAGCCGAGGCACGGCGACCGTCCCAGGTGCCCGAACGGCCCGACGCGGACGGTGTCGGCGAACGCGGCCACGACCAGCACGGGGCGTTGCTGCTCCAGGGCCAGCTCGGCCTGGCTGCGGGACGGCTCCCCGGTCGAGACCAGGACGAGGATCGACGACGTCTCGTGGACGAGGTGCCAGCCCGCGTCACGCCCTGCTGTCGTGACGAGCGAGGCGAGGCGGCGAGCGGATCGGTCGAGCGCCACGACCTCGACCCGTGGGTGCGGCGGCGTCCGGGCCGCCGGGACCAGGGCCCCCGCGGCCATCAGCTCGGTCACGGTGGCGGCGACGTCCAGACCCTGGTGGCCGTGTCGGTGCATCAGGCTCGTCAGGGTCCCGACGTCCCGACGTCCGTCGACCAGGTCGAGCAGCGCCACGAGGCCGGGTCGGTCGGGCACGACGACGCCGGGGTCGGTGCCCACGACGAGGTGGTGGGGATCGCAGCGCAGGACCTGGCTGCCGGGGATCAGAGCGGGTCGCACAGGCACCGGACCACTGTCGGCGAACCCGGCCCGTCAGGCGAGGGCGGCGTCCACAGCCCGTGTGGGAAACCTGTGACTCAGGCTCGTCCGAGGATGCGGTTCAGGTTGGTGCCGCACTCAGGACACGTCCCCTTGGCCATCTTGGTGCCCTTGTCGCTGACCTGGACCTGCCCCGTGGCCTCGCGCTTGGCCTTGCACTTGACGCAGTAGAACTCGCCGCTCCACGTCTCGCTCATGGTGCCTCCTCGTGTGTGGTGCCGATCACGTCGGACCCTACGCCCGTGCACGGGCGGGCGAGTGGATTCGCCCGGAATCGCAGTGGATCCGGTCGATCCCGGCGAGGGCGGCGTCGGCGGCGAGGGCGCAGAAGTGGGGGCTCTCGACCGGGCCTGCCTTCCCCTGCGGACCGCGGCCGAGAGCCCCGGCTGTCGTCACCGTAGGGGTGCCCCGCGGGGTCGTCAACCGGTTTCGCCGGATTGATATCCACCCCTGTGGACAGATCTGGGGACAACATGTGGGGATCGCCGGGCGAGGGTGTGGACAGGACGTGGACAGCGGGTGGACGACGAGAGACGCAGGTCACACGAATGCCGTGTGACCTGCGTGTTCGCGGCTGCCGGGTGTGAACGCAGAGATTCTGGGTGTCGGAGGCCGCGCGTACGCTCACCCCCGTGGACGACGTCGAGATCAGGCGCAGCACGCGCCGCCGCCGCACGGTCAGCGCCTACCGCGAGGGCGACCGCACGATCGTGCTCATGCCGGCGCACCTGAGCGCGGCCGAGGAGGAGCGCCAGGTGGCCAGCCTGCTCGCCCGGCTCGAGAAGCGCGAGGCACGTCGTCACCCGACCGACGACGTGCTGCAGGAACGCGCCGAGCAGCTGTCGCGGCGCTGGTTGGGCGGCCGGGCCAAGCCCGCCTCGGTGCGCTGGGTCGACAACCAGACCTCGCGCTGGGGCTCGTGCACGACGGGCGACCGCACGATCCGGATCTCCGACCGCGTCCAGGGCATGCCCGACTGGGTCGTCGACTACGTGCTGCTGCACGAGCTCGCGCACCTGCTCGAGGCCAATCACAGCGACCGGTTCTGGGCGCTGCTCGAGCCCTATCCGCACCTCGCTAGGGCGCGTGGCTTCCTCGAAGGCGTGAGCTGGCAGCAACGATGAGGGCTCGCACCTCGTCGTCGGTCGGCTCCGGCGGCGCCGCGACGTCGAACCACGCCACGTCGTCGCTCTCGTCGCTGCGCGTGACGACGGCACCCTCGGCCGCGACTGCCACGAACTTCACGTCGAGGTGACGCACGCCGCCGCTCCCGCAGAACGGCACGTCGTGATGACCCACCCGCACGGGTACTGGGTCGATCGTCAGCTCGGCGATACCGGTCTCCTCCCGCGCCTCGCGCAGGGCGGCACCGGCGAGGGTCGCGTCGCCGTGCTCCAGGTGACCGCCGGACTGGAGCCAGAGGCCGGCCTTTGCGTGGAGCACGAGGCAGGCCCGGTCGCCGCTCGGGTCGACGACGAGCGCCGACGCGGTCACGTGATCGGGCTCGCACGAGCGCCACACGGCGTCGTCGTGCGCGACCAGCACGTCCAGGAACGTGCGTCGCAGCAGCTCCTGCTCCGCGTCGGGTGCCGTCCAGGCCTCGAGGGTCCGGACGGTGTCGGCGTGCAGCGTCACGGGCGGTCGTCGGGGGAGTCGCCGATGTCGTCGCCCGACTCGCTGTCGCTGAGCAGCTGGTCGAGCGCCGCGTCGACGTCGTCGCGGGCTCGCTCTCCCTGGGCGAATCCCAGGGGGTCGTCCAGGTCCTCGGCGGTCGGCATCAGGTCGGGGTGGCTCCACACCGCGTCGCGCGCCTCGGCGCCCTGTCGGTCGCGGAGCGCGGCCCACAGCGTGGTCGCGTCGCGCAGACGGCGGGGACGCAGCTCGAGACCGACGAGCGAGGCGAACGTCTGCTCGGCCGGCCCGCCGGTGGCGCGGCGCCGACGCACCGCCTCGGCCAGGGCGCCGGCGGCCGGCATGACCTCGCGTGTCGCCTGGTCCACCACCTCGTCGACCCATCCCTCGACGAACGCGAGGAGCGTCTCGAGCTTCTTGAGCGCGATCCGCTGCTCCGGTGTCGGCTCTGGATCGAACATGCCGCCCTGCATCGCCTCGGCGATGGCCTCGGGATCACTGGCGTCGAGCGTGCCGAGCTGGCTCTCCATGGCGCTGAGGTCGATGCGCGTGCCGCGACCGAACTCCGCGACCGCACCGACGATGGCCGGACGGAGCCAGGTGGCGTGTGCGTAGAGGCGCTGGTGGGCGACCTCGCGCAGCACCACGTGCAGCAGTACGTCCGACTCGCGCTGCTCCAGGCCCTGGCCGAACGCCGTGACGTTGGCGGGCACGATCGCCGCATGACCCGTCGCGGCGAGCGGGAGGCCGACGTCGGTGCCCGAGACGACCTCGAGCGACAGCTCCGCCAGCGCCTGGCCGATCTGCTGCGCGAACATCGCACCGCCGGCCTGCTTGAGGATGCCGATCAGTGGCCCGGCGACGGCCTGCGCCTCCTGGGGCAACGCCTTGCTCATGGCGTCGACGACGTGCTCGGCGATCGGTTCGATGAGCACCTTCCAGCTGTCGCTGGTCTGGTCGATCCACTCCGCGCGGCTCCAGGCCGACGTCTGGGTGACGGCGCGCGGCAGGCCGGTCGAGCGGTCGAGCCACGACTCGGCGAGCTGGACGGCGTCCTGCACGGCGTTGACCTGGTTCGACAGGGGACTGGGGTCGTCGCCCTTGGACGCCAGCACGTGACGCGCGACGTCCTTGGCCACGTCGAAGTCGACGGGCCCGTCGTGGTTCGAGGAGAACATGCGCTGCATCTGCCCGAACAACGCGCCGAGATCCGGTGCCTGACCCCCCTGACCGCCCATCGCGGAGAACAGCTGCTCCATGGGCGTGCCGGCGAACGGGTTCGGCTCACGTCCCTCGTCGTCACGGCGACCGTCGTCGTCGCCTGCCGGGGTGTCGCGCGGATCATCGGACATACGACCCAGGGTAGCCAGGCGCGCCACACCGCGAACCGGTCGCGCGCTGGTCCTGTCGCGCTGGGTCTCACGGCCTACCCTGTCGAGGTGACCGAGCACCCACCCGTCCCGCCAGCGGGGCACCAGCCCGAGCCGACGCCCGACCCCGCGGCGGCGCTGAGTCGCCGGTACGGCACGCTGCTCGCGGCCGGCATCACCTTCGTGGCCCTCGTCTGTGTCGCCTTCCTCGTGCCGGTGCCCTACGTGAAGATGAGTCCCGGACCGGTGTTCAACACCCTCGGTGACTTCGACGGCGAGCCCATGTTCACGTTCGGCAAGGGCGTCAAGACGTACCCGACCGAGGGGGCGCTCGACTTCACGACCGTCTCGGTCACGCGTGCCGACACCAAGCTCTCGCTCGTGGGCGTCATGAAGGCGTACTTCACCGACGACGTCGCGGTCGTGCCGCACGACATCGTCTACCCCGAGAACCAGAGCGCCGCCGACTCCGACGCGGCGGGCCAGGCGCAGCTGACGTCGTCCAAGGACGCGTCGCGTGTCGCGGCCCTGCGAGCTGCCGGCTACACGGTGCCCGAGTCCACCGCGGTCGCGGGACTGACCAAGGGCGCACCTGCCGCCGGCAAGCTCGAGAAGGGCGACGAGATCCGCTCCGTCGACGGCCGCAGGACCGTCAGCGCGCGGAGCGTCGTCGAGGCCGTCAGCAGCCTGCAGCCCGGCAAGGTCGTGGCGATCGGCTACCGCCGTGACGGCAGGGCCGGCGTCGCCCGGATCACGACGAAGGCCGACGCGGCGAACCCGAAGGTGGCGCGGGTCGGAGTCACGCTGCGCTCGAGCTACGACTTCCCGGTCTCCATCACGAACCACGTCGGGGACCAGATCGGGGGGCCGAGCGCCGGCACGATGTTCGCGCTCGCCATCTACGACCGGCTGACACCCGGACAGCTCACGGGAGGCAGGGACGTCGCCGGCACGGGCGAGATCACCTCCGACGGACTCGTCGGGCCGATCGGCGGGATCCGCCAGAAGCTGGCGGGGGCCGCCGCCGCGGGCGCGACCGTGTTCCTGGCCCCGGCCTCCAACTGCAACGAGGTCCGAGCGTCCGACCACCACGGCATGAAGATCGTCAAGGTGTCGACGCTCAAGGGTGCGATCGACGCGCTCGAGAAGCTGGCCGCGAACGGCAAGGCCTCGGTGCCGACGTGCTGAACGACGGTCCGGACGGCGCCGCAGGGGATCGGGCCCAGGACAAGCTGCCCAGCACGCCGTTGCGGCTCGTGGCACTCGAGGTCGAGCAGCACGTCGCCGACGAGGGTTGGGACCAGCCACCGCGCCTGTTCGCCCTCGTGCCGACGCGTGTCCTGGCCGAGCGTGAGCCGTCGCTCGCCGACCAGCTCGCCGTCTCGCTGCGCGACAACCCCGACGGCCTGACCCCGATCGAGCAGGAGGGCCTGCCCTCGGCACCCTCGTTCGAGGAGGCGCTGCTGGGCATTGAGTGGCCCGACGTCGTGGTGGGCAGCGCCGTGGTGCTCGAGCGCATCATGCTGCCGCCCGAGGCCCAGGACGACCTGCCCGAGGATCCCGACGCGCTCGCGCAGCACGTGGCCGAGCACCCCGATCGGCGCGACGTCCGACTCGTCGCGGCGGTCACCCGTGACGGCTCGGCGCACAGCATGGTGCGAGGCCGGACGCAGGGTCAGGGCGAGCTGCTCGAGAGCCCCGACCTGGTGCCGGGCCTCGTCGCCCAGCTCCTTCGCACCTTGACGTAGGGTTCAGGCACGAGCCCCCCGGAGCCCACAGGAGTCCCGTGAGCGACATCTTCGGAACCCCCCGCCAGCCGAAGCCGAGCGGCGGTGGCGGAGTCGATCGACGTCGCCGCGTGCTGGTCCCGACCCTCATCACCCTCGCCCTGCTGCTGTTCCTGGGCTCGATCTTCACGAGCGTCTGGACCGATCGCCTCTGGTACAAGTCCGTCGACTACTCGGGCGTGTTCTCCACGATCGTCCTCACCCGGGTGGGTCTGTTCCTGACGCTCGGCCTGGCGTTCGGTCTCGTCGTCGCGCTCAACGTCTACCTGGCGCACCGCTTCCGTCCGCAGAACCCGCCCGTCCGCCGCGACGACCCGGCCTACCGCTACCGCACCGCGATGGACCCGATCCGCAAGCCTGCGCTGCTGGTCCTGACGCTCGTGGTCACGGCGTTCGCCGGCTCCGTCGCCCAGAGCCGTTGGGACACCTTCCAGCAGTGGCGCCACGGCACCTCGTTCGGCATCAAGGACCCTCAGTTCGGCAAGGACCAGGGCTTCTACGTCTTCGACTACCCGTGGCTGCGCTTCCTGTCGTCGTTCTCGTTCGCGACGATCGTCGTCGCGGTCCTCGTGACGGTGTTCGTCCTCTACATCTACGGCGGCGTCCGGCTCGCCGGCCGCGGCCCCTCGTTCACGCGCGCCGCCCAGGTGCACCTGTCGGTGCTCATCGGCATCGGCGTGCTGCTGCGCGCGTTCGGCTACTGGCTCGACCGGTACGGCTACATGGTCAAGGCCTCCGGCGTCGTGCACGGAGGCACGTTCACCGACATCAACGCGCGCATCCCGTCGCGCAACATCCTGATCGCCGTCGCGATCGTGTGCGCGCTGCTGTTCTTCGCCACCGTGTTCCTCAAGTCGTGGGTCCTGCCGGGCATCGGTCTGGGCCTCATGCTCGTCACGTCGGTGCTCCTCGGCGGTGTGTGGCCCTACGTCATGCAGTCGTTCCAGGTGAAGCCGTCGGAGCCGGACAAGGAGGCCCCGTACATCGCCAGGAACATCGAGGCGACCAGGGAGGCGTACGGGGTCAAGGACACCGAGGTCCAGGACTACACGGCCGAGACCAAGCTGACGCCGCGTGAGCTCAACGAGTCGGCCGAGGACCGCGTGAGCAGTCGCCTGCTCGACCCGACACTCATCTCGCCGGCCTTCCAGCAGCTGCAGCAGGTCCGCGGCTACTACACCGTCCAGCAGACCCTCGACGTCGACCGGTACAAGCTGGGCAGGGACAAGAACCCCCAGGACGTCATCATCGCCGCCCGTGAGGTCGACCTCGACGGCCTGCAGTCGTCCCAGCGCAACTGGGCCAACGACCACACGGTCTACACACACGGCTACGGCGTCATCGCGGCCCGCGGCAACCAGCGCGGCGCGCAGGGCGAGCCGGTCTGGGTCGAGAAGGACATCCCGCCGGTCGGCGACATCCCGACCAAGGTGCCCCCGCGCATCTACTTCGGCGAGAACACGCCGTCGTACTCGATCGTCGGTCAGCCCGAGGGTGCCGACCCGATCGAGGTCGACATCCCGCGTGGCGGCTCGTCGTCGAACGAGGACGAGAACGGCAAGGAGAGCGTCACCCAGAACACCTACGACGGCAAGGGCGGCGTCCCGGTCGGCAACATCTTCAACAAGGTGCTGTACGCGTTCAAGTTCGCCGAGCCCAACATCGTGCTGTCGAGTCGGGTGAACTCGGCCTCCAAGATCCTGTACGACCGCAACCCGCGCGACCGCGTCAAGAAGGTCGCCCCGTGGCTCACGGTCGACGGCGACACGTATCCGGCGGTGGTCGACGGACGGGTCGTGTGGATCGTCGACGGCTACACGACCAGCAACTCCTACGCCTACTCCGAGCACCGCTCGCTGCGCGAGGCCACCGACGACACCCTGACGCAGGGCCGCGCCCAGGCCGCTCTGCCGACCGACCAGGTCAACTACATGCGCAACTCCGTCAAGGGCGTCGTCGACGCCTACGACGGCACCGTCAAGCTGTACGAGTGGGACGAGAAGGACCCGGTCCTGAAGACCTGGATGAAGGTGTTCCCGAACGTCGTGGAGCCCAAGTCCGAGATCAGCGACGACCTCAAGGCGCACCTGCGCTACCCGGTCGACCTGTTCAAGGTGCAGCGCGACGTGCTGAGCCGCTACCACGTGACGGACGCCAAGACGTTCTACGAGGGTGGCGAGCGCTGGAAGATCCCCGAGGATCCTGCCGGCAGCCGCAACTCGCTGCAGCCGCCGTACTTCCTGTCGATGACGCGTCCCGGTCAGGAGGACCCCAAGTTCTCGCTCACGAGCGTCTACCTGCCGAACGGGCGTGACAACCTCGCGGCGTTCATGTCGGTGAACTCCGAGGCGTCCGACGAGAACTTCGGCAAGCTCCAGATCCTGCAGCTGCCGAGCAACACGCAGGTACCGGGACCGAACCAGATCGCGAACCAGTTCAGTGCCGACCGCGGTGTCACCCAGGCGCTGTTGCAGTTCCGTCAGTCGGACGCCCAGATCCTCAACGGCAACCTGCTGACTCTTCCGGTCGGTGACGGGCTGCTGTACGTGCAACCGGTGTACATCCGGCGATCGCAGGAGTCGGGCTCGTACCCCGTGCTGCAGTTCGTGGCGGCCTCGTTCGGTGAGGAGGTCGGCTTCGGGCAGACGCTGGACGAGGCCCTGCGCGTCGCGCTCGGCCTGTCGGAGGGCTCGATCCCGAGCGACTCCGAGGGCGAGGGTGACGACGGGGGCGGGGAGCAGGCCGGCCGGACCCCGAGCCAGTACCTCGCCGATGCCTCCAAGCGCTACAGCGAGGCCCAGAAGTCGCTGCGCGACGGCAACCTGGCGGAGTACCAGCAGAAGATCCGCGCCATGAACGACGCGATCGAGAAGGCCCAGGACGCGTTGAAGAACCAGGAGTAGCGCACACCAGGGACCGCCCTGCGACAAGCTCGGGGACCGGGCGCACGACGGCGGGCCCCGGGATCGCTCCCCGGGGCCCGCCGCGTCGCTGCCTACTTCTTCAGGAACTCCAGCACGACGCGGTTGAACTCGTCGGCGTGGCTGACGTTGAACCCGTGCGGCCCGCCGGCGACGACGTGCAGCTCGGCGTCCGTGACCGTCTCGGCGATCCGCTTGCCGGAGACCTCAAAAGGCACGATCGCGTCCGCGTCGCCGTGGATCACCAGCGTCGGGACGTCGATCCTGGCCAGGTCCTCGCGGAAGTCCGTGCGGCCGAAGGCGTCGATGCAGGCCAGCAGCGCCTCCTGGTCGGCCGGCTCGGCGAGGGCGAGGGCCTCCTGGCGCTGCGCCTCGGTGACCCTCAGCTCGCCGTTCGCGGAGAAGAAGTCCTTCGTGAAGCCGTCGAGGAACCCGGCGCGGTCGTCGCTCGCGCCCTGCTGCATGCCCGCGATGTCCTCGTCGCCGAGGCCACCGTCGGGGTTGTCGTCGGTCTTGAGCAGGTACGGCGGCACCGCGCCCGCGAACACCGCCGAGCGGATGCGCTCGGACCCGCGGGTGCCGAGGTAGCGGGCGACCTCGCCGCCGCCCATGGAGAAGCCGATGATCGTCGCGTCGATGACGTCGAGGTGGTCGAGCAGCCCGGCCAGGTCCTCGGCGAACGTGTCGTAGTCGTACGACGGCTCCTTGCCCGAGGCGCCGAAGCCGCGACGGTCGTACGTGATGACGCGGTAGCCGGCCTCGGTGAACGCCGGGACCTGCTCGGACCACGACGCGCCGCTCAGCGGCCAGCCGTGGATGAGGACGACGGCGCGACCGTCGCCGCCGGAGTCGGTGTAGTTGAGGGTGATGCCGTTGGACTCGGTGGTGGGCACGGGACGTGCTCCTTTCCGAACGGGGTAGGGGAACGTCCTCGACGCTACGGCGCGCCGACAGGGAGGCAACTTGGCGCGCGACGTGGCGGCGCCGACGGCGTTCTCGGGTCCGGATGAGAGCAAGATCTCGCCCGCGCAAGAGCCTGTACTCCGTAGTCGCAAGGCTGTGACCAGGTGTGATGATCATCGGGTTGCCGGGTGCCGGGACGCGTGTAACTGTGAGTTAGCCGATACCCGGAGGTGTGGTCGTGGCCGACTCGCTCATCCACCGCTCGCGTGCTCTGCGCGAGGTCCGCCGCGTGGGCCGCGCCCTCACGACGCCCCTGGCGCCGGACGACTACCTCAAGCTCATCAACCCGCTGTGGTCCGCGCGCCAGCTGCGCGGTCGCATCGAGCGGGTCGAGCCCGTGACCGATCGCTCGGCCACGCTCGTGATCCGCCCCGGGTGGGGCTGGTCGTTCGACCACCAGCCCGGGCAGTACATCGGCATCGGTGTCGAGCTCGAGGGCCGGTTCCACTGGCGGTCGTACTCGCTCTCGTCGGTCCCGGTCCGCTCGCACGGCACGGTCTCGATCACGGTCAAGGCGATGCCCGAGGGCTTCCTGTCCGACCACCTCGTCAACGGTCTCGCGCCGGGCACGATCGTCCGCCTCGACGCGCCGCGTGGCGACTTCGTGCTGCCGGACCCGCCGCCGGAGAAGATGCTGTTCGTCGTCGGCGGCAGCGGCATCACACCCGTCATGTCGATGCTGCGCACGCTCGATCGTCGCGGCACCCTGCCCGACGCCGTGCTCGCCTACTCCGCGGTCGACGAGGACGACATGATGTTCGTCGAGGAGCTGCGCGAGCTGGCCGAGTCCCACGACTCGTTCCGGCTCTACGAACGCTTCACCGACGCCGACGGCATGCTCACGCCCGACCAGCTCGACGACGTGTGCCCCGACTGGCGTGACCGCGAGACCTGGGCGTGCGGTCCTGCGCCCATGCTCGACGCGATGGTCGAGCACTTCGAGGAGAACGACCGCTCCGAGCACCTGCACATCGAGCGATTCTCGCTCGACATGTCCGGCGGCACCGCCGAGGGCGGGGTCGTCACGTTCGGCGAGGGTGGCCCGTCGACGGAGGTCGACGGTGCGACGACGCTGCTGGAGGCGGGGGAGCAGGCCGGCGTCAGCATGCTGTTCGGCTGCCGGATGGGCATCTGCCACACCTGCGACGTGCCGCTGCTGTCCGGGCGGGTCAAGGACCTGCGCTCGGGCGAGGAGCACGACACCCCTGGCGAGTACATCCAGACCTGCATCACCGTCGCCGCCACCGACTGCACCCTGTCCGTCTGACCCGACCGCTCGATCCACCACAGGAGGAACACATGGCTTATGCCGACGTACGCGAGTACACCCACCTGACCGACGAGGAGGTCGAGGCGATCGGGCGCGAGCTCGACGAGATCCGCGCCGAGGTCGAGGCGAGTCGTGGTCAGGCCGACCGCGACTACGTCCTGCGCATCATCGCGCTGCAGCGCCGGCTGGCGGCCGCCGGGCGCATCACCCTGTTCGCGAGCCTGTTCCCACCCGCCTGGCTGCTCGGCACGGCGCTGCTCTCGTCGGCCAAGATCCTCGAGAACATGGAGATCGGCCACAACACGATGCACGGCCAGTGGGACTGGATGAACGACCCGGAGGTGCACTCGAGCAGCTGGGAGTGGGACACGACCCAGCCGGCTGAGCAGTGGAAGCACTC
>JALRCA010000078.1 GCA_023257515.1 Aeromicrobium sp. | reverse complement strand
AGACCACCTCGACGGTGTTGAGCAGGAGCTCCTGGCGGATGTGGGGATGCTGCGAGCCGTCGAGCGGGGCGACGGCGTCGAGCACGTACTCGGCGACCTGGCGCAGGTCACCGGAGTCGGTGTCGACGAGGGCGAGCTCCCACTCGATCCCCACCGAGGAGCGCTGCGAGGTCGCGAACGGGATCTGCACAGGCTCCATCCTGCCGGACACGGAGCGCCGGGGCTGCCTCGTCTCGTCGCGCTACCGCGATCAGGTCGCCGTGAGGAGTCCCGTCATGGCCGGCCAGGCCGCCATGGCCGCGTCGGCGACGCGCGACAGATCGTCACGCGTCGCGCCGTCGCGAGCCTTGACCGACAGTCCGTACAGCACCGTCACGTACAGCTCGGCGACCGAGCCCACGTCGCAACCGGCCGGCAGGTCGCCCTCGTCGACGGCACGGGCCAGGCGCGCGCGGACCGCGTCCAGCGTGGCGGCGCGCAGCTCGACCAGGAACGCGTGCACCGCGTCGTCCCGCACCGTGTCGCCGGGCCCCGACAGGACGATCATGCATCCCCGGGGCGTGCCGGGATCGGTGTAGGCGTCGGCGTTGTCCCGCAGCATCGCCTCGATCGCCTGCCGCGCGGTGGGCGCCTCGAGGGCGCGGCGTGTCAGCGCACCGTCCGTGGCCCGGTAGAGCGCCACGGACTCGCGGTACACGTCCACCTTGCTCCCGAACGCCGCGTACAGGCTCGGTGCCGAGATCCCCATCGTCGTGGTCAGGTCGGCGATCGAGGCGCCCTCGAACCCGTGCTCCCAGAACACCGTCATGGCACGTCGCAGCGCCACGTCGCGGTCGAACCCCCGTGGTCGTCCTCGCGTCGCCATGTCCGCCCTCCTCGCTGGTCATGCGCCTCCAACCTAGGGCCTTGACACTCGCCCCCGGGTGCACTGAACTCTATCTGTAACGATCACTACAGAAAAGAGATGGACATGACCCCCCTCGACGGACGAGTCGCCCTCGTGACCGGCGGCAGCCGCGGCATCGGGGCGGCGATCGCCCGACGACTTGCCGACGACGGCGCCGACGTGGCGATCACCTACCGCGAGGACGAGAGATCCGCTCACCACGTGGTGCACGACGTCGAGTCCCGCGGACGGCGCGGCCTCGCGGTCCGGGCGGACAGCGCCGACGCAGGTGCCGTGCGCCGGGCCGTGCACGAGGTGGCGGACCGACTCGGGCGACTCGACGTGCTGGTGAACAACGCGGGGATCTTCCCGGCCGGGCCCTTCGAGCAGTTCGGGGTCGACGACGTGGACACGGCGCTCGCCATCCACGCCCGCGCACCGTTCGTCGCGGCCCAGGCGGCCCTGCACCACCTGGGCGAGGATGGCCGGATCATCAGCATCGGGAGCAACCTGAGCGACCGCGCACCGTTCGGCGGGGTCACGCTCTACAACCTGAGCAAGTCGGCCCTGAACGGATTCACGCGTGCCCTCGCCCGCGAGCTCGGCCCGCGCGGCATCACGGCGAACCTCGTGCAGCCGGGACCGACCGACACCGACATGAACCCGGCCGACGCCGGCCACGCCGACGACCAGCGCTCGCTGAACGCGCGTGGGACGTTCGGCACGGCCGACGACGTCGCCGCTGCTGTCGCGTTCCTCGCGAGTCCCGGTGCGCGCAACGTCACGGGCGCGTTCCTGACGGTCGACGGCGGGACCAACGCGTGACTCGCGGTGCACCCTCCGGGTCGCGCCCGGCCTCGCCTGGCGACGCCGACGATGGAAGAGTGGCACCATGCCTGGCACGAATCTCACCCGTGAAGAAGCCCAGCAGCGCTCGTCCGTCGTCTCCACCGGGACCTACGACGTCGCGCTCGACCTGACCATCGGCGACGAGCGGTTCGGCTCGACGACCACCCTGCGGTTCGACGCCACACCCGGCGCGTCCACGTTCGTCGATCTGGTCGGCGCGGAGGTCTCGGCGATCACCCTCAACGGTGCGTCGATCGACCCCGGCGTCTACGCCGACAGCCGCATCCCGCTCGAGGACCTGCAGGCCGAGAACGTCCTCGAGGTCGTCGCGACGTGCGCCTACTCCCACTCCGGCGAGGGCCTGCACCGCTTCGTGGACCCCGCCGACGACAAGGTCTACCTGTACACCCAGTTCGAGGTGCCGGACGCGCGGCGCGTGTTTGCGACGTTCGAGCAGCCCGACCTGAAGGCCGAGTTCACGTTCCACGTCACGGCGCCGAGCCACTGGCAGGTCGTGTCGAACTCCCCCACGCCCGAGCCGGAGCCGGCCGGCGAGGGCATCGCGACCTGGCACTTCGCCGAGACCAAGCGCATGTCGACCTACATCACGGCCCTCGTGGCGGGCGACTACCACGTCGTGCGCGACACCTACGTCGGTGAGTACGGCGAGATCCCCCTCGGCGTCTTCTGCCGCCAGTCGCTCGTGGAGCACCTCGACGCCGACGACATCCTGCTCATCACCAAGCAGGGCTTCGGCTTCTTCGAGGGCGCTTTCGAGATGGCCTACCCGTTCGGCAAGTACGACCAGCTGTTCGTGCCGGAGTACAACATGGGCGCGATGGAGAACGCGGGCTGCGTGACGTTCCGCGACGAGATGATCTTCCGCAGCCGCCAGACGGTCGCGGCCTACGAGAGCCGCGCCAAC
>JALRCA010000039.1 GCA_023257515.1 Aeromicrobium sp. | reverse complement strand
TGCTGTCGCTGCCGCTCTACCTGCTGTGCGGCTTGGCGCGTCGTCGTCGCCTGCTCAGCCAGGAGGCCGCGCTCAAGTACTTCCTGCTCGGCGCGTTCTCGTCGGTGTTCTTCCTGTACGGCGTCGCGATGGCCTACGGCTACGCCGGCAGCTTCGAGCTCGCCGACATCGACACCGCGATCAGCTCGCGCGACGGCGACCAGGCGATGCTGATCGCCGCGATCGTCCTGATGGGCGTCGGCCTGCTGTTCAAGATCGGCGCGGTCCCGTTCCACGGGTGGACGCCCGACGTCTACCAGGGCGCCCCGACCCCGGTCACCGCGTTCATGGCGGCGGGTACGAAGGCGGCGGCGTTCATCGCGTTCCTGCGCGTGTTCTTCGTGGGCTTCGGCGGCGTCTCGTGGGACTGGCGTCCGATGATCTGGGTCATCGCCGTCCTGACGATGGTGGTCGGCGCGCTCGTCTCGATCGCGCAGACCGATGTCAAGCGCATGCTCGCCTACTCGTCCGTGGCGCACGCCGGGTTCCTGCTCGTCGGCTTCGCCGGTGCCTACGTCGGTGGCGACGGACGCATCACCTCGGTCTCGAGCATCCTGTTCTACCTGACCGTCTACGGCGTCGCGTCGATCGGCGCGTTCGCGATCGTCACGGTCGTCCGCGACGGTTCCGGCGAGGCGACCCACCTGGCGCGCTGGGCGGGTCTCGGCAAGGAGTCGCCCTTCCTGGCCGGTGCTTTCGCACTGTTCATGCTGTCGTTCGCCGGCATCCCCCTCACGTCGGGCTTCATCGGCAAGTGGAGCGTGTTCAGCGCCGCCTGGTCGGGTGGCTACTGGCCGCTCGTCGTCGCGGGCGTGCTCGTGAGTGCCGTCGCCGCGTACTTCTACGTGCGCGTGATCGTGCTCATGTTCTTCACCGATCCGGGCGAGGACGCGGGCCCGGCCGTGGCTGTCCCTGGTGCAGTGACTACCGTGGTGATCGCCGCGACGGCCGCGGCCACGGTCGTCCTCGGCATCGTTCCGGGTCCCGTGCTCGACCTGGCGCAGCACGCTGGTGCGTTCGTGCGCTGACCACCGAGGAGCATCGATGTTCGGCGTGGACTTCACCGACCCCGCGCTCGAGTCGCGCGTGCTCGCCGGCGTGGACCGCGTCGAGGAGCAGCTCACCCTCGCGGTGGACTCGCCCGAGCCGTTCGTGGCCGAGGCTGCCGCCCATCTCATGCGTGCCGGTGGCAAGCGCTTCCGTCCGCTGCTGGTCCTGCTCGCGGCCGAGTTCGGCGATCCGGAGCACGCCGACGTCGTGCCCTCGGCCGTGGTCGTCGAGCTGACCCACCTGGCGACGCTCTACCACGACGACGTCATGGACGAGGCCGCCGTGCGCCGCGGCGCCCCGAGCGCCAACGCGCGCTGGGACAACACGCTCGCGATCCTGGTCGGCGACTTCCTGTTCGCGCAGGCCTCCGACCTGTGCTCGACCCTCGGGCCCGAGGCCGTCAGCATCCAGGCCCGCACCTTCTCGCGCCTCGTGCACGGCCAGATCGCCGAGACGATCGGTCCGCGCGAGGGCGAGGACCCGTTGGAGCACTACCTCAAGGTCGTGGCCGACAAGACCGGGTCGCTCATCGCCACGTCGGCTCGCTTCGGTGCGCGCACGTCCGGCGCGGGCGAGTCGGTCGAGCGCGTCCTGACGGAGTTCGGCGAGCGCATCGGCTCGGCCTTCCAGCTGAGCGACGACATCATCGACATCGCGAGCGACTCGGGCGACTCCGGCAAGACGCCCGGCACCGACCTGCGCGAGGGCGTGCCGACGTTGCCCACCCTCATCGCACGCCGCTCGACCGACCCTGCGGACGCCGACCTCGTGACCGCGCTGTCGGACCCGATCGACGACGAGGACGAGGTGCAGCGCGTCATCGAACGCCTCCGCGCCCACCCGGCCATGGACGAGGCCCGGGCGTACGTCCAGTCCGAGGCCGACGCCGCTCGCGCCCTGCTCACCGAGCTCCCGGCCGGACCCGCCCGCGACGCGCTCGATGCCCTCTGCGACACCCTCGCCACCCGCCTGACCTGATCCACTGGTCCCTGAGCCTGTCGAAGGGTGCTGCGGCGGGGAGCGACGTCCGGGCGCACGGAGGGGCCGATGGCTCGGCGGTCCCAGCCGTGACGACCCGTGGTGGCGCGAACGGCCCTCCTGTCCGTGACGCCTTCACGCCACTTCGGTGTCGTGCTGCTCGCTTGCTACGTTGGTTCCCGAACCGGAGGTCCACAGGGGGACGGGATGATCGCCTTGATGCGCGCCTTCGTCGGCGACGACGGCTCGGCGGGCAACGCGGCGCTCGTGGTCCAGGAGGGTCCCGACGATGCGTGGAGTGACCGCACTCGACTGGCAGTGGCCGTCGAGTGCGGAGTCCCCGCCACCGTCTTCGTCGACGAGGACCGGCATCGGATCCGCATCCTGGGCTCCTACGGACTCCCCATCGCCTTCGGCGGTCATCCGACCGTGGCGACGGTCGAGGCGCTGCATCGAGGAGGTCTCGACGTCCGATCGCTGCGTCCGGACGCCGGTGAGGTGGACACTCGCCGTGATGCGCTAACCGAGCGGATCCACGTCACGGCCCCCGCAGCCTGGTCGAAGCCGTGGCGACATCGTGAGATGAGCTCGCCGGAAGAGATCGACGAGCTGACGGAGCTGCCCGCAGGCGAGGACTTCACCCAGGTCTGGGCATGGATCGACCAGGACGCGGGCGTGGTGCGGGCCAGGCTCTGGGCGCCTCGGATCAACAAGGGCGAGGACGAGGCCTGTGGTAGTGCCTCGATGATGCTGGCCGACCGGCTCGGTCGCGCCCTGACAGTCGTGCACGGTCGAGGCAGGAGCGTGATCGAGGTCGCGCCTCAGGGGGCGGGACGTGTCGAGGTCGGGGGTCGGTGCGTCCAGGACCCGGTACCCGAGGATGTCGCCTCGCTCGTGGACCGTCACCGACGGGACACCACGCACGGCTAGGTCGGGGCTCAGAGCGCCGCGCGCACCGCGTCGGCCATCTGGGCGTAGCCACGGTCGCTGGGGTGGAAGAAGTCGCGTCCGAGACGGCCGACGAAGTCGCGCAGGTGCGGGACGCGGAAGTCTGCGACGTGCAGGTCGCGTCTCGCCGCGGCGCGGTGGAGGACGGCGTTGAACTCGGCGGCGGTCCGCTGCATGCCGGACTGCCGTGCCACGACCGTGCCGTCGGGGACGACGTCGAGCAGCCGGCTCATCGTCGCGGGGAGCCGACGGCACCAGCGCGGGTTCATCAGGTCGTTGTTGCCGATGAGCAGCGTGACGCAGGCGATCTCGTGGTGGTGGCGGAGCACGTCGTGCGCCGGCAGCTGCGTCTCCAGCACGTCGAGTGCCCGGGCGCCGTTGAACGACAGGTTCAGGACGGCGGCGTCGCGCAGCCGCGGCGGCGGGTCGGCCGCGACCCGACCGACCCATCCATGCTCAGGCGACGACGCGCCGATGCCCTGCGACAACGAGTCGCCCAGGACGACCCACAGGGGCCGGCCGGACGACAGGGCGCGGACGTTGTTCGCCCGCCACCACGCCGCCCACGGCGCCACCTGGCCCAAGGTCTCGCGCACGCCGCGCACGATCGGCGCGAGCCGGGTCAGGAGAGCAGCTGGTGGGCGACCACTCAGGTTGGTGTAGTCGAACGACGGCCGACCGGCAGGCTTGGCGAGCTCGGTCGTCATGGCAGCAGGATCCCATCGTCCGCCGCTGGCACGGCACCCGGGCACGCCGATCGCGGCAGAGTTCACGTCGGCGGTCGTTCACGGCCGTCGACCGGTCATCGCCGAGGCGGGCGCTGTTCACGCCAGCAGCCGAGGGGGCTGGTTGACGACCCTTCGACAAGCTCAGGGTCCGAGGCGGGGGGTCAGGGTCCGGGGTGGGGAGTCAGGGTTCCAGGGCGCGAGCCCGAGGTCCGCGAGGGCTGGGCGGACGTACGATGGTCGAACCCGGACAAGGTGGTGCGCACAGGGAGGTCGGAGGATGGTCGTCGGCGACGCCGAGCTATCCGGCGGAGGGCGACCGACCCGGGTCGCCCAGGATCGCGACCATGTGCGCGGTGTCGGCGTACTCGGTGATCGAGACCAGGGCGTCCCCCTCGAACGCGCACACCAGGCAGTAGCGCTGACGGTAGGCACGTCCGTCGTGGGTGGTGCCCGACCCCTCCGCCTCGACCACGGCGACGTCACCGTCGACCAGCACGCGCGACGCCCGCATGGTGTAGGTGTCCCGGAAGCTGCGCATCAGCGGCTGGAGCAGCTCGGACCGGGCGACGTGCCGGCCGGCCCAGGTCCGGGACCAGGCGGTCTCGACGCCGGCGATCGTCCACGAGAAGTCCTCGTGCATCGCGGTCACGAGTGCGCTGCCGTCGCCGCGCGCCAGGCCGTCGAAGATGCTCGTGACGCGGGCGCGCAGGTCGTCGGAGGAACGGAAGACGTCGCTGGTCAGGGCTTCATTCACCATGCTGGCAGCGTAGGAAGCGCGGCTGCGCGCCACCAGCGACGATCCTGCATGCGTGGCATGAGGCGGCGGCATGGCTGAGCTGACGCTGCTGGGCCTGCGGGTCGTCGAGGCCGTGGCCGACACCGGGTCGATCACCGCGGCGGCCCGACGTCTGGGATACACGCAGTCCGCGGTCTCCCGGCAGCTGGCCGCGGTGGAGACGGCCGCTGCGACGCGGTTGTTCGAGCGTCGAGCCCGGGGAGTGGTGCCGACCGCGGCGGGGGAGCGCCTGCTGGTCCACGCGCGGGCCGTGCTGGGACACGTGGACGTCGCGGAGCGCGAGCTGGCGCAGCAGACCGACGACGCGACGCCGGTGGTCACCGTCGGCGCGGTGTCCTCCGTCGCGGCTGACCTCGTGCCCCGCACGGCGCACGACCTGCTGATCCGTGACCGCCCCATCGATCTCGTCCTCGCCGAGGGCCGCTCGTCGACGCACAGACGCCGGCTGGCGGCCGGGCTGATCGACGTCGCGATCGTGCCGGCGATCCCGGACGACTCCCTCGGCGCTCCTGTCGCCCAGATCGTGGAGGACCTGCTGCTCGCCGTGCCCGTCGGGCACCCGCTCGCCGGACGCGACGACGTGCACGTGGACGACCTCGGCGAGGAGCCGCTGATCGCCGGGTCGAGGCGATCGCGGTCGACGCTCTGGGGCTCGGCGCTCGAGCCGTCGATCACGCGGACCGCGATGGACTGGTCGGCGAAGCTGGGACTCGTCGCCCACGGTCACGGTCTGACCCTGGTTCCGCGTCTGGCTGCGGCCTCGGTGCGTCCGGACGTGCGGCTCCTGCCCCTCGCGGGGCTGCCGCCACGCATCCTGGAGGTCCGGGTCCAGCAGGATCGGCACGAAACCGACGGCCCGGCCCGTCCGCAACGCTCCGTGGTGCTGAGGGTGGTGGAAGCGATCCTCGCGGCGGCGGAGGCGATCGCGGCGGGACATGACTGAGCCCGACGGCTGCGAATCCCGCGATTCGCCTCCGCGCGAGCCGGACGCGTGTGAACATCGTGGTGGGAGAACCGCCGGGCGGGGAGGCTCGACGGTCGAAGAGGGAGACCACCATGGATCGTCGTACGTCAGTGCTGCTCGTGCTCGCCGCCGCAGCCACCTGGATCGTCACCAACCAGGCGCCGGCGAGCGCCGCCGCGCTCACGCTCGGCCCTTGACCGCGCACCCGACGCCCGTCGGGTGACACAATGCGGAGGTCATGGCGACGACGTTGCGGATCTCGACGCGGAACGCGCAGTTCCAGCAGTGGCAGGCCATGCTCACCAACCGCACCAAGCGGCAGCGGGCCGGGGAGCTCCTCGTCCAGGGGGTCCGTCCGATCACGCTCGCGCGTCAGCACGGCTGGTCCTTCCGCGCGCTGATCGTGCCCGACGGTCGCCAGCTCTCGGGCTGGGCGCGTCAGGTGCTCGACGAGGTCGCGGCTGTCCGGGTCTCGATGGCGCCGGAGCTGGTGGCCGAGCTCGGCGGCAAGGACGATGAGACCCCGGAGCTCGTGGCCGTGGTCGAGCTGCCGGCCGACGACCTGACGAGGCTGCCTGCCGGTCATGGCTCGTTGACGCTCGTGCTCGACCGACTCACGTCCCCGGGCAACATCGGCACCCTCGTCCGGTCTGCCGACGCCTTCGGGGCGACCGGGGTCGTCGTCACCGGGCACGCCGCGGACCCCTACGACCCGCGGGCCGTGCGGGCCTCGACCGGCTCGCTCTTCGCGGTGCCGGTCGTGCGGGTCGGGTCCCACCGCGACGTGCTGGACTGGGTCGGCTCGGTCCGCAGCAGTGGCACCGACCTGCAGGTCGTCGGGACCGACGAGGACGGGACCGTCGACGTCGCCGACCACGACCTGCGCGGCCCCCGGGTGCTCGTCATCGGCAACGAGACCCACGGCCTGAGCGCCGCGTGGCGCGAAGCGTGCGACGACGTCGTGCGCATCCCGATTGCCGGGGCCGCCAGCTCGCTCAACGCCTCGGCCGCCGGCGCGGTCGTGCTCTACGAGGCGGCTCGTCAGCGCGGCGTCGGCCGGGCCTGACGCTCAGGCCGCGGCGCCCTCGGCGGCGATGCGCAGCACCTTGCGGCGCGAACGGATCGCGTCGAACGTGAACACGACGAGTGCCGTCCACACGAGCAGGAACCCGACCCAGCGCGCCGTACCCATCGCCTCGTCGAACACGAGCAGTCCGAGCACGAACTGCAGCACCGGACCGAGGTACTGCAGCAGACCGATCGTCGTGAGCGACAGGCGCGTGGCGGCGGCGCCGAACAGCAGCAGCGGGATCGACGTGACGACGCCGGTGCCGACCAGCAGCAGGGCGTTGCCCCAGCCGTCGTGGCCGAACACGAGGGAGCCCTGCACCTGAAGCACCACCAGGTAGGCGAGCGCGACCGGCGTGAGGATCAGCGTCTCCATGCCGAGCCCCTCGAACGCGCCCAGGTCGGCCTTCTTCTTGAGGAAGCCGTAGGTCGCGAACGATCCCGCGACCAGGAGCGCCACCCACGGCGGGCGGCCGTAGTCGACCGCGAGCACGACGACCGCGACCGCGCCGACGCCGACCGCGAACCACTGAGCTGGACGCAGGGTCTCGCGCAGCACGAACACGCCGAGCAGCACCGTGACGAGCGGGTTGATGAAGTAGCCGAGCGACGTCTCGATGACGTGCCCGTTGGTGACGCCGTAGATGAACCCGCCCCAGTTGAGCGCGATCGTGATCGAGGCGAACGTCAGCGCGACCATGAGTCGGCGGTTGCGCGCGATGTCGCGGAACCGCGCCCAGCGGCGGGTCGCCGTGATGAGCACGACGACGAACAGCAACGACCAGACGATGCGGTGCGCCAGGACCTCGAGCGCACCGGCCGGCTCGAGGAGCGGCCAGTACAGCGGGAAGAAGCCCCAGCACACGTACGCGGCGGCGCCGAACGCCAAGCCTCCACGCGAGTCCCTCACGTCCGGAGACTACGCCCGAGCGACCCCACCAGGACGCCGGCCCCGTCTATCCTGCGGCCATGACGGGACTCGTCGCGCAGGACCGGTTCGAGACCTTCGGCACCCAGCACCTCGTCGTGCTGGGAATCTTCGCCGTCGGCCTCGTGGTCGTCGTGTGGTTCGGTCGCCAGGTACGCGGCACGGAGGCCGAGGCGTGGGTCAGCCGCGTGCTCGCCGTCGGCATCTGCTGCGTGACCATCCCGCTGCAGGTCATGCAGTTCCTGCCCGACGAGTGGAGCCCGCGCACGTCGCTGCCGTTCCAGCTGTGCGACCTGGCCTGGATGTTCGCCGTCCATGCCCTCTGGACGCGCTCGCGCCTGACGTCGACCGTCACCTACCTGTGGGGCATCACGCTCACGACGCAGGGCATGGCGACGCCCGACCTGTCGTCGGTGTGGCCGGAGCCGCGGTTCATCATGTTCTGGGCCATGCACGTGCTGATCGTGTGGGGAGCGGTCTACCTGGTGCTGGGCCTGGGGATCCTGCCGACCTGGGCCACGTACCGCCGCACGGTCGCCATCACGCTCACGTGGGCGGTGCTGGTGTTCACCTACAACGCGGTCGCCGGCGTCAACTACGGCTACCTGAACGGCAAGCCGAAGGGCGCCTCGATGCTCGACTACCTGGGCCCGTGGCCGTTCTACGTCGCCGTCGAGATCGTGGTCGTCGCCGCCGTCTGGGCCCTGCTCACCTGGCCCTGGACCCGCCGCGCGGCGAAGGACGCGCTGGTCGAGACCCGGGCGTCGTAGCCCTTGGATCCGGAGCGTGTCGAAGGGTCGGTCGGGTGTTGGACCCTGAGCTTGTCGAAAGGTCGTGTCCCTTCGACAGGCTCAGGGACCGGGGGTCAGTCCTCGGAGGCAGGATGGCGGCTCGCGGCGTCGGAGGACTCGAAGGCGACGCAGTGCCGCTCGAGCTCGGCGTAGGCCGCGGCTCCCATGAGCGCCACGAGCTCGGCGCGGTTGGAGACGTAGACCGGTTCCATCCCGACGTGGGCCTCGGTGTTGGACGAGCAGTACCAGTCCAGGTCGTGACCGCCCGGGCCCCAGCCGGCGCGCACGTACTCGCCGATCTGGATCTCCTGGTACGACGTGCCGTCGCCGCGGTCGACGTCGCGGAACTGGCGGCGCAGCGGCAGCTGCCAGCACACGTCGGGCTTGAGCTCGAGCGGCTCGCGACCCTCCGACAGGGCCAGGGCGTGGAGGGCGCAGCCGTAGCCGCCCTCGAAGTCACGCTGGTTGTGGAACACGCAGGCCCCGTCGAGCGCGCGAGTCTTGAGGTCGCCCTCGTCGTCGGTCTCGGTCCAGTCGTCGCCGACCTCGTCGTGGCGCTGCCACAGCGCGGGTGTGAGGCGCCCGACGGCCTCGGCCACACGCTGGTGGTCCTCGTCGTCGGCGAAGTGTGCGCCGAGCGTGCAGCACCCCGCATCGGGGCTGGAGTCGTAGATGCCCGGGCAGCCGGCGCCGAAGATGCAGGTCCACCGCGAGGTGAGCCACGTCAGGTCGCAGCGGAACATCTCGTCGGCGTCGTCGGGGTTGGGGAACTCCACCCACGACCGGGGGAATCCCATCAGGACCTCAGGCATCGTGGCCACTGTACGGCGGTACTCACGCCGCAGGTGCGAGGATGGGGGGCATGCGCATGGGCGTCCTCGACATCGGGTCGAACACCGGCCACCTGCTCATCGTCGACGCGTACCGTGGCGCGCCGCCGCTGCCGGCCTTCTCGTTCAAGGAGCCGCTGCGCCTCGCCGAGCACCTCGACGAGCACGACGCCGTCGACGCCGAGGGCGTCTCGCGCCTGGTCAAGTACGTCTCCGAGGCGCATGCCGAGGCCCTCGAGCGGGGGTGCTCCACCATCCTGGCGTTCGCGACCTCGGCCGTCCGTGAGGCGACGAACGCCGACGACGTGCTGGCGGCCGTCCGTGAGGCCACCGACGTCGACCTCCAGGTCCTGCCGGGCGAGGACGAGGCCAACCTGACGTTCCTGGCCGTGCGGCGCTGGTTCGGCTGGTCGTCCGGACGCCTCGGGGTGTTCGACATCGGCGGCGGGTCGCTCGAGATCGCGGCCGGTTCCGACGAGCTCCCCGACGTCTCGTACTCCGTGCCGCTCGGCGCCGGACGGCTCACGCGCGACTGGCTCGACCACGGTCGCTCGCACACCGACCTGCGCCTCCACGTCCGCTCCGAGCTCGCCGAGCATGCCGGGGCCCTGCTGCGCGGAGGCCGGTTCGACAAGGTCGTGGCGACCAGCAAGACGTTTCGCTCGCTCGCGCGCATGTGCGGGGCGGCCCCGTCGTCGGAGGGCCAGTTCGTGCGTCGGGTCCTGCGCCGCAACGACCTGTCGCGTCTCGTCGACGAGCTGGCGACGATGGACGTCGACGCGATCGCGGAGCTGCCGGGCGTCTCGCCGAACCGCGCCCACCAGATGGAGGCAGGGGCCATCGTCGCCCAGGCCGCGATGGACCTGTTCGACCTCGACGAGCTCGAGATCTGCCCGTGGGCGCTGCGCGAGGGCGTCCTGCTCCAGCACCTCGACCACCTGTAGGCCGATGCCCGACCCGACCGGATCATCCGAGGACCGCCCGCAGCTGCGCGTCGTGCTGTCGACGTCGTCGGTCTACCCCGACTCCACGGCGAGTGGCTTCGAGGCCGCCGCGCGACTCGGCTACGACGCGGTCGAGGTCATGGTCGGCATCGACGAGACGAGCGCCGACGTCGACGCGGTGCGCTCGCTGTCGCAGTTCCACGACATCCCGATCGCGTCGGTCCACGCGCCGACCCTGCTGCTGACGCAGCGGGTGTGGGGCACCGAGCCGTGGGGCAAGCTGCACCGCAGCGCCGAGATGGCGCTCGAGGTGGGCGCCGAGGTCATCGTCGTCCACCCGCCGTTCCGCTGGCAGCGCGACTACGCCAAGGGGTTCGTCGAGGGCATCGCGGACCTCGAGGCGGAGTACGACCTGACGTTCGCGGTCGAGAACATGTACCCCTGGCGCACCGGCAAGCGCGAGTTCCAGGCCTACGCTCCCGGCTGGGACCCGGTCGTCGAGCACTACCGGCACGTGACGGTCGACCTGTCGCACAGCGCGACCGCCCACCAGGACCCCGTGGAGATGCTGCGCGACCTGGGGCCGCGCCTGGCACACGTCCACCTGGCCGACGGCATGGGCTCGCCCAAGGACGAGCACCTCGTGCCCGGACGAGGGAGCCAGCCGTGCGCCGCGTTCCTCGAGGCGGTCGCGGCCTCGGACTACGCCGGCGAGGTGGTGGTCGAGGTCAACACCCGCAAGGCCGCCGACGTCGAGACCCGCGAGTCCGACCTGCTGGCCTCGCTCGCGTTCGCCCGGCTGCACGCCTCCCGCTGACCCCCGGCTCGTGGCAGGGTGCGTCCATGGCGACCATCGACCCGCTCGCGCGCCGTGGTCCACGGTGGGCCGGAGGCGTCGGTTCCGCCGTGTTCGTCGGTGCGAGTGGCCTGATCCTCGCGATGCTCCTCGAGACCCTCCTGGTCTGGAGCGTCGGCGTGGCGACCCTCCCTGAGATCGATCCCACGTTCGAGACCTCGGACATCGCGTTCGTGCCGTTCTTCCTGCTGAACACCGGACCGGCCGTCGCCGTCGGACTGGTCCTCATGGTCGCGGGACTCCTGCTGCTGTGGCGGTGTCGGTGGTCGATCAGCATCCTGGACGGGGTGCTCGGTGGCGTCGTGGGCGGCGCGGTCCTGTGTGCAGTGCTGTGGTGGGGGGCCCACGCGCTGATGTCCGCCCTCTACTCGGTCCCGCCGGTCTAGGCTGCGGGGCATGGTCGACCTCCACCAGGTGCTCGCGTTCGGGGTGGCCGCGTTCATCGTGATCGCCATCCCGGGTCCGAGCGTCGTCTTCGTGGTCGGGCGCGCGATCGCGCACGGGCGGGACGTCGCCCTGGCGTCGGTGCTGGGCAACACCTTGGGCTTCGTCCTCGTGCTCGCCCTGGTCGCCGGTGGGCTCGGCTACCTCGTGCAGACCTCCGTCACGGTGTACACGGCGCTCAAGCTGGCCGGTGCCCTGTACCTCGTGTGGCTGGGAGTCCAGGCATGGCGGCACCGCAAGGACCTGCGGCTCGACGACACCGCCGGGATCGGCCGCGGCTCGCTGTCGGTGGGCTCGAGCGTGCGGCAGGGCTTCGTCGTCGGCGTCACCAACCCCAAGGCGTTCGTGATGTTCGCCGCGCTGCTGCCCCCGTTCATCGACCGGGCGGCCGGGCACGTGACGACGCAGATGCTCGTCCTCGGCAGCGTCGCCCTGCTGATCGGTGTGCTGTCCGACAGCGTGTGGGCCCTCGTGGCCGCGCGCCTGCGGGCGTGGTTCGCGCGCTCGCGGCGGCGCAGCGAGGCGATGGGCGCCGCCGGCGGTGCGTCGATGATCGGGCTGGGTGTCGCGCTCGCGCTCGGCGACCGGCCCCGCTGATCAGGCGCCGCGCTCGAGCCGCTCCGCCACGAACGCGCCGACGATGATCTGCAGCTGGTGGTAGAACATCAGCGGCAGGACGAGCAGGGCCACCGTGCCCCCGCTGAAGAGGACCGTGGCGATCGGAAGGCCGCTCGCGAGGCTCTTGTTCGACCCGCAGAAGATCACCGCCACGCGGTCGGCGCGATCGAAGCCCGCGAGTCGCGCCCCGGCGTCGCTCCACAGGTAGCCCCCAGCCAGCAGCAGCGCGCACAGCACCACGACCGCCACGACGTCGCGCACCGTGACGCTCGACCAGATGTCGTACGTCGCGCCCTCGCTGAACGCCACGTAGACCACCAGCAGGATGCTGCCGCGGTCGACGAGCTTGAGCGGCTTGTCGTGCCGCGCGATCCAGCCGCCGACCAGGGGTCGCGCGACCTGGCCCAGCACGAACGGGGCGAGGATCTGCAGCACGATGCGCAGGATCGCCTCGCCCGTCACCTCCGCCTGGGCCGACATCAGCAGGCCCACGAGCAACGGCGTCAGCACGACGCCCAGCAGGCTCGAGAGCGACGCACTGACCACGGCCCCGGCGACGTTGCCGCGGGCCTGGCGCGTGTAGACGATGCACGACTGGACGGTCGACGGCACGAGCGTGAGCAGCAGGACGCCCTGCGCCAGGTTCGGCCGCAGGACCGAGTCGGGCAGCAGCTGGACGGCGAGCCCCACGAGCGGGAACACCACGAACGTCGAGGACAGCACGACGGCGTGCAGCCGCCAGTGCCGGAGCCCGGCCACGGCCTCGGCCGTCGACAGCCGGGTGCCGTAGAGGAAGAACAGCAGCCCGATCGCGATCGCCGAGGCCACGCGGAACACGTCGAACACGGTCCCCTCGGCCGGCAGGAACGAGCCGAGGAGCGCCGTGGCGACGAGGGCGAGGATGAAGGGGTCGAGCCGGACACGCACACCCGCAGCCTAGGCTGGCGCCCATGTCGACCCGCATCGCGATCCTCGGCGGCGGCGTCATGGGCGAGACGCTGCTCTCGGCCCTGCTGCGCGCCGGCCACAGCCCGTCCGACGTCGTCGTGGCGGAGAAGTTCGAGGAGCGCGCCGCCGAGCTGCGCTCCACCCACCAGGTCGAGGTCGTCGACCCGGCTCCTGCGGTCGAGGGGGCCGACGTCGTGCTCGTCGTGGTCAAGCCCCAGGACGTCGCGGCCGTCCTCGGACAGGTCGCGGACGTCGTCGGCGCGGACGCGGTCGTCGTCTCGCTCGCCGCGGGCGTGCGGACCGACGTCGTCGAGGCGGCCCTGCCGGCCGGCACCGCCGTCGTGCGCGCCATGCCCAACACGCCGGCGCTCGTCGGCGAGGGCATGTTCGGCATCTCGCCCGGCGCCGCCTGCTCCGACGACCAGCTCGCGCTCGTGGGCCGTCTGCTCGAGACCGGGGGAGTCGTCGCGACCGTCGACGAGTCGGCTCAGGACGCCGTGACGGCCGTGTCCGGATCGGGCCCGGCCTACGTCTTCTACCTGGCCGAGGCGATGATCGCCGCCGGCACCGAGGCCGGTCTCGACCCGGCAACGGCACGGACGGCCACCGTCCAGACGTTGCGCGGAGCCGCTGCGCTGCTCGCGGCCTCGGACGAGGACCCGGCTGAGCTGCGACGCCGCGTCACCTCGCCGAACGGCACGACCCACGCCGCCATCACGACGTTCGACGAGCGCGGGGTCCGTGAGGGCCTCGAGGCGGGCGTGCGAGCCGCGGCCGCTCGCTCGGCCGAGCTCTCCGAGGGCTGAGCGGCCCCGTCCGCGTCGTAGGGTGACCGTCATGGCTGCTGCCCAGCGCGCGAGTCTCGTCTTCGACGAGCGGCTCACCCGGTACGACTTCGGGGCCGCCCACCCCATGGCGCCGGTGCGGGTCGACCTGACGATGCTGCTCGCGCGCGAGCTCGGCGTCCTCGAGGGCTTCGACGTCGTCGGCGCGGAGCCGGCCTCGGTCGAGCTGCTCACGACCGTGCACGACCCGGCGTTCGTCGAGCGGGTGCAGAAGCTCAGCTCCCATCCCACGCACGCCGACCCGTCCGTCGGTCTGGGTACCGAGGACAATCCGGTGTTCGCCGGGATGCACGAGGCGAGCGCGTTGATCGCCGGGGCCAGCGTCGAGGCGGCGCGTCGCGTGTGGACGGGCGAGGCGAACCGCGCAGCGAACATCGCCGGCGGTCTGCACCACGCGATGCGGGGGCGGGCGAGCGGCTTCTGCATCTACAACGACGTCGCGATCGCGATCCAGTGGATGCTCGACCACGGGGCCGAGCGTGTGGCCTACGTCGACGTCGACGCCCACCACGGCGACGGCGTGCAGGCGATCTTCTGGGACGACCCGCGGGTGCTGACGGTCTCGATCCACGAGGGACCGCAGTCGCTGTTCCCCGGCACCGGCTACGTCACCGAGACCGGCGGTCCCGGGGCCGAGGGCTCGTCCGTCAACGTCCCGCTGCCACCGGGCACGTCCGACGCCGGCTGGCTGCGCGCCTTCCACGCGGTGGTGCCCGACGTCGTGCGGGCGTTCGCGCCCGAGGTGCTCGTCACGCAGCACGGCTGCGACTCCCACATGGACGACCCCCTGACCAACCTCATGCTCAGCGTCGACGCCCAGCGCGCGTCGTACGTCGCCCTGCGCGAGCTCGCCACCGAGGTCCCTGACGGTCGGTGGGTCGCGACGGGGGGCGGTGGTTACGCCGTCGCCGAGGTCGTGCCGCGTGCGTGGAGCCACCTGCTCGCGCTGGTGGCGGACCGCGACGTCGACCCGCAGACACCGACGCCCCAGGTCTGGCGCGACGAGGTGCAGCGCCTGCGCGGCACGGCGGCGCCGCACCGCATGGGTGACGGGCGCAGCGCGACGTTCCGCGACTGGCAGCTCGGCTACGACCCCGCCAGCTGGCTCGACCGCTCCATCCAGGCCGCTCGCACCGAGGTGTTCCCGCTCCTCGGGCTCGACCCGGTGCTCTGACCTGCCAGGATGGCGTCGTGACCCAGCCGCCCCCACCGCCTGCGAACCAGCCCGCTCCCGGGTACCTGCGCCTGCACCTGCAGGGCAACGCGATGCTCAGCATGATCACGCCGTCCATCACGATCGACGGCTACCCCGTCCCGGTGAGGTACGGGGAGAACACGATCCCCGTGTACCCGGGCCAGCACGTCGTCGCAGGTCAGGCGCAATGGATGTGGACCTACGGTCGCGCGCAGCACCCGTTCGCCGTCGGGCCGAACGAGGTCGCCGAGCTCTGGTACGCCGCCCCGGTCCTGACCTTCCTCGACGGCCGGATCGGTCCCCAGAAGCAGTCCATCCCGGGTCTCGTCGGACTGCTCACGTTCTTCGCGGCCGTCCTCGCCGTCGTGTTCCTGTCGGTGTTCCTGCTGCTCCTGCTGTGAGCGAGTTTCGCCACCCCTTCCCCAAGAGTCACAGGAACCACTACGCTGCCACCCAGGCCCGTGCGCTTCCTCTCCGGTGGGGAAGCCGGAGAGCGCACGGGCCGTACGAAAGCAGGTGGTACGCATGGCCTCAGGACCGAAGTTCCTGACCGTGGCCGAGGTGGCCGCGCAGATGCGTGTCTCGAAGATGACCGTGTACCGACTCGTGCACAACGGGACGCTCGAGGCCGTCCGTGTCGGACGCTCGTTCCGCGTCACCGAGGAAGCAGTCCAGGACTACCTCGAGAAGTCGTTCTTCCAAGCCGGCTGACCGGGTCGGTCGCGCTCGACGCAGCCGTATATCCTGACGCCTCAGCACAACTACGTCGAGAAGGTCCTTTCGTGGGTTCAGTCATCAAGAAGCGCCGCAAGCGGATGTCGAAGAAGAAGCACCGCAAGATGCTCAAGCGCACCCGAGTGCAGCGCCGCCGTCTGGGCAAGTAAGCCATGGGCCGGGTCGTCCTCGTCACGGGTGTCTCCGGCGCCCTGGCGTCGCGGGTCTCGCGCGCCCTCGCCGAGCTCGGCGAGTCCGGGGGCGTCGACCGTGTCGTCGGCATCGACATGCGTCCGCCCGCGGGCGAGCTGGGTGGCGTCAAGTTCGTGCGCGCCGACATCCGCACCCCGGTCGTGGCCAAGGTCATGGCGGTCGAGGACGTCGACACGGTCGTGCACCTCGACCTCGCCCCGGCCGAGAGCCGCGGCGGCAGCGGGGCCAAGGAGCGCAACGTCATCGGTACGATGCAGGTGCTCGCCGCGTGCCAGCGCTCGCAGCAGGTCACCAAGTTCGTCCTCGGCTCCAACACGGCCGTCTACGGCTCGTCGCCCCGCGACCCCGCCCTGTTCCACGAGTCGGACTCCGCCCGGGGCGGAGTCCGCAGCGGCTTCCCCAAGGACCTCGTCGAGGTCGAGGGCTACACGCGCGGCTTCGCCCGACGCCGGCCCGACATCATCATCACGACCCTGCGCGCGGCCCAGGTCCTGCACCCCGACATCGACACGCCGTTCCGCAACTACCTGACCAACCCC
This sequence comes from Aeromicrobium sp., assembly GCA_023257515.1. GTDB lineage: Bacteria > Actinomycetota > Actinomycetes > Propionibacteriales > Nocardioidaceae > Aeromicrobium. The sequence continues at coordinate 1,780 of JALRCA010000039.1, read as the reverse complement.
GCCCTCCCGACGGTCATCGGGTTCGACCCGCGTCTGCAGTTCCTGCACCTCGAGGACGCCCTCGCGATCATCACCCAGTCCGTCGTGCACGACCGTCCCGGTACGTTCAACGCGGCCGGCGACGGCGTGCTCCTGCTGTCGCAGATCGCGCGGCGGCTCGGTCGTCCGACGCTGCCGCTGCCGCTGCCCGGCTTCGCCTCGGCGGCCGGCCGTGTCATCCGCACGATGGGCGGACAGCTCTCACCCGACCTGCACCGCGTCCTCACGCACGGACGCGCCGTCGACACCAGCGCACTGCGCGAGATCTTCGGGTACGACCTGACCCACACCACCGAGGCCACGTTCGAGGCGTTCCGCGAGGCCGTCCGTCCAGGCATCCTGTCCGCCCTGGGGGGACGATGAACGACGAGCGCCGCACGATCGGCACCACCGGCGCGGCCGGTCGCGGCGGCAAGGGCTCGTCGCCGTCCTCGGCAGCGCGGTCGCTCGCCGGTGGCGCCGCCGCGCCGCGCAAGCCCGTGACCAAGAAGACCCCGCCCCAGGACACCGACAAGCCGGTGGCCACGAAGGCACCCGCCAAGAAGGCCGCGGCCAAGAAGGCCACAGCCACGAAGGCACCCGCCAAGAAGACTGCCGCCAAGAAGGCGCCGGCCGCGAGCTCCGGGCCGCAGAAGACGTCGGCACCCCCGCGGGCCGCTCGCCCCACGGCCTCGAAGGCCGGCCCGCGCCTGCGTGCGGTCACCGACGAGGACGCGGCCCGCGCCGCCGCCGAGGCCGCCGAGGAGGCCGCGCGCGAGACGCGCACGGCCGGCGCGGCCTCGCTGCCCGGTATCCCGGTCGAGGACATGGTCCTGGCGGTCGTGCACGCCGCCCAGCGCATCCTCGGCAGTGACTGGGAACGCCGACTCGCGACGGCCGTCTCCGCCCTGCGCAAGCGCCTCGCCGGCGACTACGAGGTCGACGAGTTCGGCTTCGACCGCGAGATCACCGAGGTCATGGTCGGTGCCGTGGAGCCGCTCGCCGAGAAGTGGTTCCGCCTCGAGGTCCGCGGCGCCGAGAACATCCCGACCGACGGCGGCGCGTTGCTGGTCGCGAACCACTCGGGCACGGTCCCGATCGACGGGATCATCACGGGGTACGCCGTCAAGAAGTACACGGGTCGTGACCTGCGCCCGCTCGGCGCGGACCTCGTGTTCGCCCTGCCGTTCGTCGGCCAGGTCGCGCGCAAGTTCGGCATCAGCTGCGTCAACCAGTGCGACAAATGCAGCCTCTAGTGCTTCTACAGCATCTACACAGGCCTCTAACGCTGCTTCTAGCGCCTCTGCTGCAAGCACATCAGCCTCGAATGCTGCTACGTCTGCTACATCAGCTGCTTCGTCTGCATCTACAGCTACAACACAGGCCAGTAACGCCAGTAGCAGTGCCTCAGCAGCCTCTACGTCTGCTAGTTCAGCCTCAACTTCAGCCACTAATGCAGCAAATTCAGCTACAGCAGCGGCAACAAGTGCTACGGAAGCAGCTAACACTTTAGCTTCTACTGTGAAGCTGACAGGGGATCAGACTATTGCAGGTGTTAAGACATTCTCCAGCACTATTGTGGGGTCTATCAGCGGCAACGCAGCTACAGTGACTAACGGTGTAGTTACTTCAGGTTCTTACTCTAATCCAACATGGTTAACTTCTATTAACGGCGGTACTTACTAATATGACCACTATCATCACTAAAAACTCAAGCACAGCTGGTGCAGCTCCAACATCGAGTGATCTCGTACAGGGTGAA
>JALRCA010000267.1 GCA_023257515.1 Aeromicrobium sp. | reverse complement strand
CACCGGAGTAGGTGCCGTCGTGGTTGTCCCACAACCTGGCCTGTGTCTTGGCCCTCGCGCGGCGTTCCCGCTCTTTGAGCTGGTCGTTCTCGAACGCGTCGGTCTGCTTCTTGGTCTGGTAGACGTCGACGATCCGATCAGTCCTGCGTCGCAGGTCCGGCAACCGGAACCGTTCGGCATCCTTGAGCAGGGTCCGCTCGGCCAGGCTTCGCTGCTCGGGAGTCGCGGTCTCGGGGAGCTTCGCCAGACCGGTCGCGATCACGTCCGCCTGATCCGCGGTCACCTTGCCGGCAGCCAAGGCCGCCTCCGTTTGCGTGGCTGACTCCAGACGTTCGGCGCGTCGGACGAGCCGGTCTCCGGCGCGGCGGTCGCCGCCGAAGTCCTTCGCCAACAGGTCGCCGGTACTGGTCGCACCGGCATCGCGGGCGGCACCTGACTTCTCCAACGCCCGCACCGCGGCCAGCCGCTGCGCATCGAGTCGGGCGGCGATCCGTCCCAACCGCGCGGCCTCGGCGCGGACCTCCGAGGGTGCGAGTCCCTCCCACGCCCGCGGATTCAACGCATCGAGGGCTGTGTCGATCGCGTCCAGGCACGCCACCACGGGGTGGGTGTCCTGGAGGAGGAGGGTCATCGGTGAACCTGTCTTTCGTCGACAAGTTCTATTATCACCGATAGCGCTTGCCTGGGTCGAGAGGTCGAAAGTCCTGTCTTTCCCGTGACCCTTCGACAAGCTCAGCGTCCTCAACCCCGCCGCAAGCTCCAGACCTCACCCCACCCAGGTCCCTGAGCCTGTCGAGGGACAACCACGCGACCCTTCGACAAGCTCAGGGTCCTCAACCCGGCCGCGCCACGGTCCCTGAGCCTGTCGAACGGACACCGTCGCAACGGGCCGCTCGAGCGAGACGAAGAGCGCCCGTCTACCGCGGCCGCAGCAGGATCTGCTCGATCCGGTCGAGGCGACGGGTGGTGTCGTCGAGCTGCTTCGCATGGGCGTCCAGACACTCCTGGAGCGCCATGACGACCTCTCGGAGCCACGGGTCGAGGCGCGGGTTGTCGGGGTGGAACGTCCGCGCCGTGTGGGCCTTGCGAAACTCTTGGGCAGCGCGTCGGGCCGTCGTCACGGGGCCTGCCCCAGGTCGGGACCGCGGCGGGTCGAGGTCGTCCGGTCGGCGACGTGCTGCCTCGACCAGGTGCTCACCGGTGTCGGGGCACCACCGGTCGCCCACGGCCGACCGGACACCTCGAGCACCACGACGGACTCCGTCGGCGCGAGGCGACTTCGGGCCGCGTCACGCACCTGAGTGACGTCGCGGTCGGTCGCGACCAGGTGCACGTCGCCGAGCTCGATGCTGTGATCGAAGGACGTCAGGTAGCGCCTGACCCGGTCGTGGCTCCCCGAGCCGTCGTCGAGGTCGAACGCGACCAGGTGGGTGGGCACGTGGTCACCGGGTGCCGGCGGTGCCCGGTTGCGACGTACCCATCACAGGACCGAGCCGTCGGCGAGGTCACGCGGCGACAGGTCGATCGAGCGTGCGAGCACCGTGACGGCATCGCTCCGCGTCGTCTCGCGGGCTGCGTCGTCGGTGACCCGCTGCTCGCGCTCGCGTCGCACGGTCTCGACCGCGTGGCACGCGTCGCGCACGATCGTCGCGATGACACGGGACAGACCGTTCGCGAGCTCCTCCAGCGAGGTGTTGGCGATCAGCAGCCGCCGGTCGACGACGCTCAGACGTGCGTCGGGAAAGCCTTCGCGCGCGAGCGCCTGCTCGGTCTCCGTCGACTCGACGAGCACCTTCTCCTCCCGACTGATGCGTCGTGACAGGACGATCGCGACGTCGTAGCACACGGGCGCAGGGGGTGTGCCCAGCGTGGCGGGCAGCTCGCCGACCAGGACCTCGCGCAGCGTGGCGGCGGCATCGGGGGTAGATGTGTTCACAAGGGTTCCGTTCGATGTGACGAGGCGGCGGGCCGGGGATCGGGCCGGAGCGAAGAAGGATGGGGCTGCCGACGGGCGGCTCGGCGTGCGATCAGAGGTGACCGACGACGCCGAGCCGGACCGCCCATGCGTGATGGACGGTCCTCCCGCCGACTCAGAGGACCCGAATGTTGACCGCTTGGAGGCCCTTCGGCCCCTGCCGCGTGTCGAACTCGACCTTCTGGTCAGGTGAGAGAGTCGCGTCGGGCGAGCCGACGATGCTCTCGTGGTGGGCGAACACGTCGCCGTCGCCCTCGTCGGGCGTGATGAAGCCGTAGCCCTTGAGTCGGTTGAACCATTGAACGCGTCCCGTGGCCATGTGAGGTCCTCGTGGTTGGTGCGCCAGACCAGGTGCCTGACGACGTCGTCGGCAACGCGCACTCAACCAGGGGGAGAATCGTCGGGCCGGGGCCCGATCCGTCCTGCAGACGGGTTCAATAGACGCTACGCCGTCACCGTAGCACCGCAGCGGTCGCGGCGTGGCACGCCACGGGACCGGTGGGGCGAATGAGCCAGCCTGTAAGCCGGATTCTGTCTCCGCCGAGGCGGAGGGCGACCATCCATCTGGGACGCCCATTGCTGGACGCCTCGGTGCGACCTACCCGCTGACGTCGGACGAGCAGCCCGTCAGCGCAGACCCGGAGGTCCTCTTGGTCTTGCTCCCGGTGGGGTTTACCGAGCCGGTGCCGTCGCCGGCACCGCTGGTGAGCTCTTACCTCACCGTTTCACCCTTGCCCGCACCCCCGAAGGGGCCGTTGGCGGTCTGTTCTCTGTGGCACTGTCCCGCACGTCGCCGTGGGTGGCTGTTGGCCACCACCGTGCTCTGTGGAGTCCGGACTTTCCTCGGCGGAATCGCTCCCGCCGCGGCCGCCCGGCCGGCTCATTCGCCTGCCCAGTGTAGGGGCTCGGGCATTCGCTGCGCCCGTGCGACCCGGACGCCCTACGCTCTGGCTCATGACCGCGAACGCCGACTCCCCTCTCACCGTCCCCGAGGGCGGTGTCCGACCGCGACTGCACGACCAGCCGGTCGTCTACGCGCTGGTCGCGCGCGGGTACGAGGCCGACACCGTCCTGGCCACGGTCCACGAGCGAGAGGGCATGACGGTCGTGGTGAGCCAGGAGGAGGCCGACGACGACGGACTCGTCTACGAGTTCGTCGGCGCGTGGATCACGCTCGACGCCAAGACCGACCTGGAGGCCATCGGTCTGACCGCTGCGCTCAGCAGCGCCCTGGCCGATGCCGGCATCGCCTGCAACGTCGTCGCCGGGTTCCACCACGACCACGTCGTCGTGCCGTGGGACGTGCGTCACGATGCACTCGAGGTGCTCGGGCGGCTATAGTCCCCCGTGAAAGGGAGTAGTCCCCAACAGGTGCGTCGACACACTGACCGGTGATCCGGTCCGGTGCACCCGGCCGGATCCGTCCGGCGGACGAGACTTTCGACCGATTTGTCTATCACGACAAGTCCCGGTCGAAGACTCGTCGTGAGACACGGCTCCTCGTCCGGGCGACGAGGAGCTTTTTCATGTTCGAAGGTGCCCTTTCCGCCTTCTGGCTCAGCACGGCCGTGATCTTCGTGGCCGAGCTGGGCGACAAGAGCCAGCTGATGGCCATGACGTTCGCGACCCGCTACCGCGCGCGCGACGTGCTCATCGGCATCACCGCCGCGACCGCCCTGGTGCACCTCGCCTCGGTCGGCATCGGCTACTTCATCGGCTCGAGCTTCGAGAAGTACCAGGGTGCGATCGCGATCTGCGCCGGCATCGCGTTCCTCGGCTTCGCGGCCTGGACCCTGCGCGGCGACGAGCTGACCGAGGACGAGGCCGAGAAGGCCCGCAAGGCCACCGGCTCGGCACTGCTCGCGGTCGGCCTGGCCTTCTTCCTCGCCGAGCTCGGCGACAAGACGATGCTCGCGACCATCACCCTCGCGGTGCGCGAGAACTGGTTCGGCACCTGGATCGGCAGCACGCTCGGGATGGTCGTCGCCGACGCGCTGGCGATCGTGGTCGGCGCGGTGCTCGGCAGGCACCTGCCGGAGAAGCTCATCAAGTACGGCGCCGCCGCGGCGTTCGCGGTGTTCGGCGTCCTGCTCGTCGCGGAGGGCGCCGGCTGGGTGTGACCCCTCCCCCTGGGTGTGACCCCTCCCCCGCTGAGCGTGACGTTCTGGCCGCGACACGCCGCTGCAGCGCGCCCG
>JALRCA010000196.1 GCA_023257515.1 Aeromicrobium sp. | reverse complement strand
GGTCCGGCTGATGGTGACCTCGGTGTACTCGATGGGCAGCGCGCCGTCGCTGTTGTCGATCGTGAGGGCCACCTCGGCGCGCCCGAGCGGGGCCCGCCCGGCCGTGCCGGCGAAGATGACGTCCTCCATCTTGCCGCCGCGCAGGGACTTGGCGCCCTGCTCCCCCATGACCCAGGCGAGGGCGTCGACGACGTTGGACTTGCCCGAGCCGTTCGGGCCGACGACGCACGTGATGCCGGGCTCGAGCTGCAGGGTCGTCGAGGACGCGAACGACTTGAACCCACGCAGCGTCAGGCTCTTGAGGTACACGTCACTCCTCGTCGACGGCGGACCGGTTGCGGTCAGCCTAGTCCTGCCGGCACCCGTGACCGGCGCGGTGGGGACGGTCGTGTCGCCCGGCGACGAGTCGTCGGGCGGGCGGGGTGCGGACGGTCAGTGCGCGGTCTCGAGCAGGTCGCCGGCCGTGACGTGGTCGACGCGCTCGGAGAGGGTCTTCAGCAGGCCGTCGTTCTCGAGCTTGAGGCGGAGCACCTCGGCCTCGAGATCGGTGATGCGCTGGCGAAGACGGGCCGTCTCACGAAGCTGGTCGACAGTCGGACCGCCGACGTAGCCGATGAGGGCCTTGGCCATGTGCTTCCTCCGAGGAAAGTTCCGGGATGCAGGCGTTCGACTGCGTCTGCCAGTGTCCCACCGCGGACACGTCCTGGTCAATCTCGCGCGGACCCGGTGCTCCCCTGCGCTCGCGGTACGTTCGAGGCATGCCCGACGACCCGTTCCGACCCGCCGACGTGGAGTGGCGGGGCGTCTCGCCGGCGCTCGCCACCGCCCTGCGTGTCTGGATCGGTGTCCCGCTGGTCGTCGTGCTCGTCGTCGTCACGACGCTGGCCGTCCTGCTGCCCGTGCCGGGGTGGGCCCGACTCGTGCTCCTGCTCGTCGCGCTGGGTCTCGTGGGCGCGCTGGCCTGGAGCGCGTGGTGGCCGCGGCGCTACCAGCAGAGCATCGGCTACGCCGAGCAGGAGGACGACCTGCTCGTCACGCGCGGCATCGTGTTCCGCCGGCTGGTGGCCATCCCCTACGGCCGCATGCAGTTCGTCGACGTGTCCGCCGACCCGGTCGACCGCTGGCTGTCGATCGCGTCCGTCACGCTCCACACGGCGAGCACGAAGACCGCGGCGACGATCCCGGGCCTGCCGGCGGACGAGGCCCGCCGGCTGCGGAACCGGCTGACCGAGCTCGGGGAGACGCGCGGTGCCGGACTCTGAGATCGAGGTGCCGGCCGCCGACCGAGTCGGTCGCCGCACCCACCCGCTGACGGGTCTCGTCCAGGGTGCCCTGTGGGCCGCCGCCGTGCTCGGCATCGGCTCGTCGTTCCTCAACGGCGACGGCTGGGGCCGCCCGCCCGTGTGGGTCGGCGTGCTGGCGGCACTCGTCGGTGGGCTGGGGATCGGCTTCCTCAGCTGGTGGTTCACGCGCTACGTCATCGACGACACCGAGCTGCGGATCGACCGCGGCGTGCTGACCCGGACGTCCCGGCGCATCCCGTTCGAGCGGATCCAGTCGGTCGACATCGCGGAGCCGTTCGTGGCGCGACTCGTCGGCCTCGCCGAGCTCCGCATCGACATGGCCGGCGGCGACGAGTCACGCAGCACGCTGCGACTGCTCTCGCTCGACGACGCCCGCGCCACCCGGCGACTGCTGCTCGAGCTCGCCCACGGCCGGTCCGCGACCGGGGCGTCCGACGGCGACGCGTCCGGCGACCTCGACAAGGAGACCCTCATCGCGCGCGTGCCGCCGGGCCGCGTCGTGCTCGGCGCTCTCCTGAGCGTCGACCTCCTCGCAGCCCTGGGCGCGCTCGGCGTGCTGGTGCTGGCCAGCGTGGGGGTCAACGAGCCGCTCGTGCTGTTCGGCGGCGTGCTCCCGGTCCTGTCGTGGGCTGCGAGGATCGTCGGCAAGCGTGTGGTCGCGCAGTGGGACTTCTCCCTGCACCGCACGCCGCGGGGACTGCGCATCGAGCGCGGCTTGTTCTCGCGCACCTCGCAGACCATCCCGTTCGAGCGCGTGCAGGGCGTCGCGGTCGAGGAACCGATCGTGTGGCGCCGCTTCGCCTGGCGGCGCCTCGAGGTCGACGTCGCGGGCTACGCCGCCCACACGAGCGACGACGTCACGGCGACGTCGAGCACGCTGTTGCCGATCGCCGACGCGTCGCTGACGGCCGCGGTGGTGCGCGAGCTGACGAACGCCGGGCTCGACGTGCCGCACACCCGGGTGCCGCGCCGCGCCCTGTGGTTCGCCCCGGTGGGCTGGCGCTACCGCTGGATCGGCGCCGACGAGTCGGTGGCGGTGGCCTCGAGGGGGTGGGTGAATCGCCGCACCAGCGTCGTCCCCCACGCCAAGGCGCAGTCGGTCTTGCTGCGCCAGGGACCGTGGCAGCGACGTCTCGGCCTCGCCACGGTCGAGGTCCACAGCCCCGACGGACCGGTCGACGTCGAGGTCCACCACCTGGAGCTCGACGACGCGACCACGTTCGTCGCCGCCGAGCTCGACCGGGCACGTGCGGCGCGGCGGGGGTGAGGGTGCGGCGCTGATTCCCAGGCTCGCCTGGGAATCAGCGCGCCCCCGGCGCGCCAGGCACGGTTCCCATGCACCCCACCCGGGCCCCAACACCCACATCGCGAGGGATTTTGCGGTCAATAACATATTGGATTA
>JALRCA010000173.1 GCA_023257515.1 Aeromicrobium sp. | reverse complement strand
AACCGGCAGCGTCGTGAGATGGCCGAGCGCATGGCCCTCAACGCCCCGATCCAGGGATCGGCGGCCGACATCATCAAGGTCGCGATGCTCGGCGTCGACCGGGCGCTGCGTGCGTCCGAGCTGTCGTCGCGCCTGTTGCTGCAGGTCCACGACGAGCTGGTGCTCGAGGTCGCACCGGGGGAGCGCGAGCCCCTCGAGGCCCTCGTCCGCGAGCAGATGGCGAACGCCGCCGACCTGAGCGTCCCGCTCGACGTCTCCGTCGGCGTCGGCGACACCTGGCACGCCGCCGGCCACTGACCCGCCCTGCCGGGCGCGCTGATTCCCAGGCTCGCCAGGGAACCAGCACGCGATGCCCGGTTTCCTGGCGCGAACCACGTGTCGCAACAGCGCACTCGTGACGATTCCCAGGCTTCGTGATCGCTCGGCCCGCCCGAGTCACACCAGCCACGGGAGTGGCGCTGGTTCCCTGGCGAGCCTGGGAATCAGCACCCGGGCGCAGCCCGGGGTCAGGATGGCGCGCGGGAACGGCCGGGGACGAGCCAGACGACGAGGGCGAGGGTCGCGGCGACTCCTGCGACGCTGCACACGAGGCCCGTGATGTGGACGTCGAGGCCGTACGCCACGCCGAGCAGGACGGCGACGGCCCCCCACACGAGGGCCACGATGCCCTGGGCGTGGCGCGCCAGCGCGTCGAGCACGAGCGTGTTGACGATCGCGAGGCAGGCGCCCGCCAGCGCGAACAGCCACAGGCGCCCGGCGATCTCCTGGTACTGCTGCCCGCCGACCAGCACGAGGGCGACGCGGGGGAGCGCGGCGGTCGCCGCCACCGCCACCGCGCAGCAACCACCCACCAGCAGGACTGCCCGTGCGCGCGAGCGCGACGTGCGGTCGCGGGCGAGGGCGGGGAACAGCACGACGCTCACGAACTGCGGCAGGAACATGGCCGCCTTGGTGAGGATGAGCCCGGCGGCGTAGAGCCCGCTCTCGTGCTCGTCGAAGCGGTTGCGTGCCACGAGCGAGTCCAGGCTGCTCAGCACGAAGTAGGCGAGCAGGGCATGCGTCCCGTGGAACGTCTCCGCCATGAGCGGGCGACGACTCGCCCGTGTGGCGGGAGCGGCGTCTCCGCGCAGCTGGGGCAGTCCGACCAGCACGGGGACGAGCGCGCCGATCGCGATGCCGACGAGGGCGCTCGTGGCGCTCGGCTCGACGAGGAGTGCGGCGGTCCCGCACACCAGGCGTCCGAGTCCGTTCGCGACGTAGATCGCCGCGAGCGACCGCCAGCGCTCGCTGCCCTGCGCGATCCCGGCCTCGGCACCCATGACGGTGAGGGGCACGAGCGTGACGCCGCACAGCACGACGGGCACGACGGAGTCGAGCTTGAGCACCGGTGACAGGGCGACGCTCGAGAGCGCGACGACAGCGCCCGCGGCGGCTCCGGCGAGGACCATGACGCGACGCACGACGCCGATGATCTCGGCGCTGCGGGCGGGATCGACCGCGAGCCTGCGCGCGGTCGCGGCCTGCAGCCCGAGCGACAGGACGTTGCCCATGAGCAGGATGCCGAGGAGCGCCGTGACCGCACCGAGCTCGGCCGGCACGAGCAGGCGGGCCGACGCGACGCTGAATCCGTAGACGACGACGTTGGAGACCATCATCCCCGCGGCGACGACGGTCGTGCCGCCCAGGGCGGGGCGAGCGGCTTCGCGTGTCACCGGCCCACCCTAGCGAGCAAGGGGTCTGTCGCGACCCGTGAGTTCCCCTAGGGTGAGGCCCCGTGGAGACCTGGCGCCGGACCCTCGTGCTGCAGTGGTCGATGCTGCTGGCCGTCGTGGTCGGACTTCCCTGGTTCCGCGGGGGCTACCTGCTGACGTACGACATGGTCTGGGTGCCGGACCTCGAGCCGACACGTGCCGACGTGTGGGGCCTCGGGACGGCGCTCCCGCGGGCCGTGCCGTCCGACGGGGTGGTCGCGCTGCTCGCCTCGGTCGTCGACCCGGCGCTGCTGCAGCGCGTGGTGCTGCTCGGCGCGCTCGTGCTCGCCGGTGTCGGTGCCGGCCGTGCCGTCAGGCACCTGTCCGTGGGGGCGCGCCTGGCTGCCGCGACCCTCGCGATCTGGAACCCGTTCGTCGCCGAGCGACTGGTGCTCGGCCACTGGCCGCTGCTCGTGGCCTACGCAGCGCTGTTCTGGATCGTCGTCGGGGTGCGCGAGGACCGGCGCGCGCTCACGATCCTGGCGCTCGCGGCCACGGCGCTCAGCCCGGTGTCGGGGATCATCGGTGTCGTCGCCCTGGCGGTGCTCTCCCGCGGCGTCGTCTCGGCCCTGCTGCTCGGCGCCTTCGTGAACGCCCCGTGGATCACGGCCGCCGTGCTCGCCGACGCGCGACCACCGGATCCTGCCGGCGTCGCGGCATTCGCGATCCAGGATGAGGGTCCGCTCGGACGCGTCGGCTCGGTGCTGGCCCTGGGAGGCGTCTGGAACACGGACGTGGTGCCGACGTCGCGCGGGCTGACGATCACCACCTTCGTCGTGCTGGCCCTGTGGGCCGTGGCCGTCGTGGGGCTCGTGCGGCTGCGTCACGACGACGTCCGCACCGCGACCTCGCTCGTCGTGCTGGGCGCGGTCGGGGTCGTCGTGGCCACCCTGGGCTGGTGGGGCCCGGACCTGCTGGAGCGGGGTATCGATCTGTTCGCCCCGTTCGCCCTGCTGCGCGACGGCACGCGCTGGCTCGCCCTGCTGGCCCCGCTGCAGGTCATCGGTCTGGCCCACGGGGTCGACGCGCTGCGCGAGCGGGCCGGGTCGGCCTGGTGGCACCTGGCACCGGTCGTGCTCGCCGTCCTGCTGCCGCTCGCTGCCCTGCCCGACCTCGCGAACGGTGTGTCCGGCCGGGTCACGCCGGTCGAGTACCCGGCCGAGTGGACACGGGCGGCGCAGACCGTGCGGGCGGTCGATGGCCCCGGCGACGTGCTCGTGCTGCCCTTCACGGCCTACCGCGCCCCGGTGTGGAACGAGGACCGCAAGGTCCTCGACCCCGCCGGCCGCTTCTTCGACCGCGACACCGTGACCGACGACCGGCTGCTGGTCGGGCGCCGGTGGATCGCGGGTGAGGACCCACGGGCGGCGCAGGTGCGCCAGCTGCTGCGGGGACGGGCTACGCGGGCCGAGCTCGCCCGGACCGGGATCCGGCTCGTCGTGGTCGACACCTCGGCTCCGGGCGGTCGTGAGGCGGTGCAACAGACCCGTGGCCTGCGGACGCTGGACCGTGCCGGTGACCTGCGTGTGCTCGCGGTGCGCGGGGCCCGTGACCGACCGATCGACCCCCTCGACCGGGCCCTCGTGGGCGGCGCCTGGGGGCTCGCCGGCCTGGTGACGCTGGGTGGGCTCGTAGGGGTCGTACGCGGCGCGATCGCGTCGCGCCGGACACGACGAGGATGACCCCTCGGGCTGCTAGGCTGTGCTCGTCTTCGAGGGAGGGACACACGTGAGAACAAGCATCACCGGCGGCGTCGTCGCGCTCCTGGTCGGCCTCGGTCTCGCGGCCGCCACGGCCGTGGGCGTCGTCCAGTCGCAGCAGAGCGCGGGCAACAAGCCGATCAGCACGTCCAACGTCAGCTACGGCAACTGATCCGCAGCACCTGAACGACGAAGGGCCCGGTCATCGTGACCGGGCCCTTCGTCGTTCGCGTCGCATCAGCGTCGTTCGCGTGGCATCAGCGTCGTGCGTCCTCAGGCGTCGAGCACGCGGGCGAACGCCGCGCGCGAGGCCTCCCACGAGTAGCTCGTGGCCTTGGTGCGAGCACCCTCGCCGAGAAACTGGCGCCACGCGTGGTCCTGCACCAGGTCGACCGTCGCCCGCACGAGCTCGTCGTGGTCGTCGACGAGCAGCCCCGAGTCCTTGTGGTCGATGGACTCGGTCGTGCCGCCCGCGGTGGAGTACGCGATCGTCGGCGTGCCGTGCGAGCCGGCCTCGCCGACGACGATGCCCCAGCCCTCCTTGAGCGAGGGCAGCAGCATGAGCCAGGACTGCGCCAGGAGCTCGTGCTTCGTGACGTCGTCGACGAACCCGTGGAACCGGACGGCGTCGAGGACACCCTGGCGGCGGGCGTGCTCGTGCAGCTCGTCGTCCCACCAGCCGTCGCCGACGACGTCGAGCGTGGCGTCGGGGTGGCCGACGCGGACCGCGGCGAGCGCGTCGATGGCGTGCTCGACCTGCTTGTGCGGGACGAGGCGGCCGAGGACGCACAGCCGCGGGGTGGTCGAGCGCTCGCTCGTGACCGCGGGCGCGGGCTCGGTGCCGTTGTGCACGATCGTGAGACGGTCGCGGTCGACCCCGAGGTCGATGAGCTCGAGCCGCGTGGCCTCCGAGACGCAGACGTAGCGGCTGCGGCGGTACAGGAGCGGGGCCAGCCGGCTCTCGATCCACCAGCCGACGCGGCCGACGAGACCGGGGTAGACGACGGGCCACTGCTCGCGGTGGACGTGGTGGACGAGCACCACGACGGGCTTGCGCGTGGCGAGGCGGGTGAAGAACGGCAGACCGTTCTGGACGTCGACCACGACGTCGACGCGGCCGTAGCGGCGCGTGAGCAGCCGCAGGAACGTGGTGGCGTAGATGTCGAGCTTGGAGCCGCGGCGCACGAAGCGGACGCCGTCGCGGACCTCGTCGCGCGGGGCCCCGTCGTGGGCCGCGCACGCGATCGTGGCCTGGTGGCCCTGGGCCACGAGACCGGCGGCCATCTCCTCGACGTAGCGCTCGGAGCCCCCGCCCTCGGGGTTGCGCGTGTCGCGCCAGTTGCAGAACAGGACGTGCACCGTCAGACCCGGCCGAGCCGGTCCCTCCCTCGCATGCCGGGGCGGACCCGACTCCCTCCGCCGGGTCCCTCAACCCGACCACCGGGTCCCTCAACCCGGCACGACCGATCCTACCGGTGACCTGGACCACGTGACAGGTATCGTGCCCGCGTGCCTTTCCGTCCGACACTCTCGAGGTCGTGGCGGCTCTTCCGGGCGTTCCGCGTCGAGCAGACCGATCCCGACCGCTTCTACGGGGAGCTGGCGACCGACTCCGTCCAGCAGGTGGGCTCCTACGCCGACCTCGACGGCCGCTGGGTCCTGGACGTCGGCGGGGGACCGGGCTACTTCGCCGACGCGTTCCGCGCGGCGGGAGCCCGCTACACCGCGCTGGACGCGGACCTCGGCGAGCTGTCGGGCCGCGGCGAGCCCGACCCCGGCACGGTGCTGGGCAGCGGGATGCAGCTGCCGTTCGCCGACGACAGCTTCGGCGTCACGTACTCCTCGAACGTGCTCGAGCACGTGCCGGACCCGTGGCTCATGGCCGACGAGATGGTGCGGGTGACCCGCCCGGGCGGCTTGGTGTTCCTCTCGTACACCCTGTGGTGGGGGCCGTGGGGCGGCCACGAGACCGCGCCGTGGCACTACCTCGGTGGGCACCGCGCGGCTCGCCGCTACGCACGCCGGCACGGCCACCCGCCGAAGAACGTGTTCGGAGAGTCGCTGTTCGCGGCCACCGCGGGCAGCGGTCTGCGCTGGGCCCGCTCGCAGTCCACCGCCGACGTCGTCGCGCTGGTGCCCCGCTACCTGCCGCGCTGGTCGTGGTGGGTGCTGCGCGTCCCGCTCGTGCGGGAGGTGGTGACGTGGAACCTCGCGATCGTGCTCCGCAAGAGGTGAGGACGCCCCGGGTCCGGGTCGTCGCCTGGTCCGCGGTCCTCGTCGCGATCGCGTTCGCGCAGGCTCCCGGACGGACGGTGGCGGACACCAAGCTCGATCTCGTGGTCGACCCATGGCGCTTCCTGGGACGCGCGTTGACGCTCTGGGACGCCGAGGGCTCCTTCGGCCAGGTGCAGAACCAGGCGTACGGCTACCTCTTCCCGATGGGCCCGTTCTTCGGGGTCCTCCACTCGGCGGGCGTGCCGCCCTGGGTGGCCCAGCGGGCGTGGTGGGCCCTCGTGCTGGTCGTCGCGTTCGTGGGCGTCGTGCTGCTGCTGGAGGCGCTCGACGTCGGCGTGGGGTGGACGCGGATCCTGGCCGCTCTCGCCTTCGCGCTGTCCCCGCGGATGATCTCGGTCGTCGGCCCGTCATCGATCGAGGTATGGCCGTCGGCCCTGGCGCCGTGGGTGCTCCTGCCGCTCGTGGTGGCGACGCGCCGCGGCGGGGACCCGAGGCGACTTGCGGCGTTCAGCGCGCTCGGGGTTCTCGCCGTCGGTGGCGTCAACGCGGTCGCGACGTTCGCGACCGTGCCGCTGGCGGCGTTGTGGATCGTGCTGTCGCCCGCCGGCTCGCGGCGGCGCGCGCTGCTGCGGTGGTGGCCGCCGCTGGTGCTCGCCGCGTCGCTGTGGTGGATCCTGCCGCTGCTCCTGCTCGGGCGGTACAGCCCGCCCTTCCTGGACTACATCGAGAGCATCTCGAACACCTCGTTCGCCGCGACCGTCCTGGACGCGATGCGTGGCAGCACCAACTGGGTTGCCTACGTCTCCGCCGACTCCAACGCCGGGCGGCTCGTCATCACCGAGCCGGTCGTCGTGCTCAACGGCGTCGTGCTCGTCGCTCTGGGCGTCGCGGGCCTGGCGACGGCCCGTCGCGACCTGCGCCCGTTCCTGCTGGCCGGGCTCGGGCTCGGCCTGGTCCTGGTCACGCTCGGTCACCAGGGATCAACGACCGGATGGGGGGCGGGGACGTGGCGCGAGCTGCTCGACGGCAGCCTGTCGCCGTTGCGCAACACGCACAAGTTCGACCCGCTGGTACGACTACCGCTGGTCGTCGGTCTGTGCATCGCCGTGACGCGGTTGACACGACCGGCTCGCGACGAGTCGTCGACAACGGACCAGGCCGTCTGGCGTGCGCGGTGGCGCGATCCCCTGGTCAGCGGCATCACGATCGTCGCGTGCGTCGCCCTCGTCGGCTCGACCAGTCCCGCATGGACCGGACGACTGCCCAACCGCGGGACCTTCGACGGGGTGCCGGCGTACTGGGCGCAGACGGCGCGCTGGCTCGAGGACCACGGCAACGGGCGCGCGTTGCTCGTGCCGGCCTCGCCGTTCGCCGGGTACTCGTGGGGCCACACCAATGACGAGCCCCTGCAGGCGCTCGCCCGGTCGCCCTGGGCCGTGCGCAACGTCATCCCGCTGACGCCGCCCACCACGATCGACATGCTCGACACCCTCGAGCGGGCGTGGTCCTCGGGCCAAGGATCGAGCGGGCTCGCGACGTACCTGCGGCGCTCGGGCGTGGGCACGGTCGTGCTGCGCCACGACCTGGACCGGGGGACCGACGTCACGTCGCCGGAGGTGGCCCGCTCGACGCTGCTGTCGACGCCCGGGGTGCGGCGGGTGGCCGAGCTCGGACCCGTGGTCGGCGGCGGACCGACCCTCGTGGGGCCGGACGGCCGAAAGGTGTTCGTCGACGAGGGACGCCAGGCCCCCCGCCGAGCCGTCGAGATCTTCGAGCTCGGTGATCCCGTCGCCCCGTCGCGGACCACGGCGGGCTCGCTGGTCGACACGCTCGTCGGCGGGACCGACTCCCTGCTGCGACTCAACGAGCTGGGCCGGACCGAGGGACGCGAGAGCGTGCTCGCCCAGGACGTCGTGTCCGAGGACGGGACCGACAGCTCGAAGGGGCGGCCGACCCCTGGCCGGCTGGTCCTGGCGGACGGGAATCGTCGCCAGGAGGTCGCGTTCGCCCGCACGCGCGACAACCGTTCGTCCTCGCTGTCCGCCGACCAGCCGTACCGGGCCGACCGCGCGGTCCACCGGTACGACGAGGCAGCAGTCGAACGCTGGACGACGACCCCCCGGTTGATCGGCGCCCGTTCGCTCGAGGCGTCGTCGTCACTGGGCGATGCCACAGCCGTTCCGCGGGTGCGCCAGGACGCCGGCCCGTGGGCCGCGTTCGACGGCGATCCGAGGACGGCGTGGCGGCCCGACGGCTCGGCCGACGGCAAGACGTCCTGGCTCAGGCTGAGGCTCGAGCGGGCGACACGGGTCGGGTTCGTGCGGCTCGTGGCGGACCAGCCGCCCGGACGGACGACCCGGGTCACGGTCAGCACGCAGGACGGTCCGCGCGCCGTGACCCTCGTGGGACGGACTCCGGCCGGGGTGGACGTGGGACGTGTCTCGACGCTGGAGGTGCGCGGACGTTCGAGCCCGGCGGTGCCGCTGGCCCTGGCCGAGATCCGTACCGGACTCACGATCGCCCGGCCGCTCGCCCTGCCGACGCTGCCCCCGTCGTGGGGCATGCCCGACACCGTGCTGCTGCAGGGCCAGCCGGGCGCTGCGGGCGCCTGCGCCCTGGTCTCCGGGGTGCGTCGGTGCTCGGCGGTGCAGCAGCTGCGACCCGAGGAGACCGATCGGCTCGACCGGCTCGTGACGCTGCCGCGGAGCGCCTCGTTCGCGGCCCAGCTGAGGGCACGCGCCGTCGGCGGCAGCAACCTGACAGCCCTCCTGCAGCGCGGTCGCGTCGCGACGGTTTCCGCGAGCTCGCAGCGCACCGACGACCCGGCGGACGGGCCTCTCGCGGCCATCGACGGCTCGAGCCGCACGGGCTGGGCCGCGGCGGATGACGACCCGACCCCCACGGTCACGTTCAGCTGGCTGGGTCGCCGGTCCGTGGACCGGATCGGCTTCAGGACGTCCGACCAGGCGGTGACGCCCGTCGCGCGCGTGACGCTCCGCACGGCCGAAGGCGCGACTCGCACCGCCGTCGTGCGCGGCGGGGTGGCCCGCTTCCGTGCCGTGCGCACCAGCAGCCTCTCGATGCAGCTCCAGGCCGGCACTCCGGCCGTGTCCGTGGGGTTCGACCGGGCACTGACGCGGCTGCCGGTCGGCGTCTCCGAGATCAGCGTCCCCGGTGTGGACCAGCTGCGATATGCCCCCTCCACCCGGGCGCGCCAGTGGCCCTGCGGCAGTGGGCCCTCGATCCGCGCCCGTGGCGGGGTCGTCCGCTCGGCGCTGGTGGCCTCGGAGGCCGACCTTCTCGCGGGCGGCCCGGTCGCGACCCGAGCATGCGGTGACACCGGTCCGCGGCCGGGCGTGGTCCGGCTGGACCGGGGGACGTCGCGCCTCGTCGTCCAGGGCTCGTCGGTCGCGGACCCGGCAGACCTGGTGCTCGACCGGGCCGGGGCCCGGTCGGGATCGGTGGACGATCCCGGACCCCGCGACCTTGTGGTGCGCACCCACAACGACAATGCCGGCTGGCGGGCCGTCGTCGACGGCGGCCGGGACGCCGTCGCCACGACGGCGTCCGGGTCGCAGCAGGCCTGGTGGGTGCCGCACGGGTCGGGCGCCGGTCTCCGGGCGGAGTTCGCGCCGCAGCGTCAGTTCGTCGTCTCGTTGTGGCTCGGGCTGCTCCTGGCCCTCGTGCTCCTGCTGCTGCCGTGGGTGCGCCGCTCCCGGCAGGACGAGCCGGTCGCAGAGCGCGAACCGGAGGGGGCCGGCACGGGGCCACTGGCGGCCGGGCTCGTCTGTCTCGTCGTGGCCGCGGCCGTCGCCGGGGTACCGGGGCTCGCCGCGGCCGGTGCTGGAGCGGCGGTTGCGGGGCTCGTACGTCGTCGGGCGCCCGCAGTCGGGTGGTTCGTGCCGACGATCCTGTGGTCGGTGGCCGGTCTCGTCGCGGCTCTGCGTCCGTGGGGTGGCGTGCAGACGTGGGAGGGTGACCTGGCCCTGACTCAGCTCCTGGTCGTTGCGGCGCTGGGCTCGCTCGCCGTCGTCGTGCCGAGCCGGCGGACCCAGCGGGCGTCCTTCAGGCGCAGGCAGGGTCGTTCGACGAGGCGGTAGAGGACTTCGGAGACCGCCAGGGAGATCGCGAGCACACCGAGGAACAGCAGCAACGCCGGCGTGTCGAAGATCGTCAGGTCGAGGCGCCGGAACAGGACCTCCAGCACGATCACGTGGCAGCAGAACACGCTGTACGAGAGGTGACCGAGGTGCCGCAGCGCCGGACGCGCGAGCGTCCGGGCGTACGCCGACGCCGGGTCACCGAAGATGCTCGGCAGCAGCACCAGCACCGCGACCAGCGCGTACAGGACGCTGCGACACACGGCCTCCGACGCGGTGCGGGAGACGAGGGCGGCCTGTCCTGCGAGGGGCGTGCTCGCGACCGTGAACGCCGCAGCGGCCAGCAGCCAGCAGCTGCCGGGGGCGCGGGCCAGGTCGTGCAGCACCCGAGACCCGCGCACGGGGGTGTCCCGGCGGGAGTCGACCTCGAGCAGGGCGAGCGCGATCCCGGCGCCGAACCAGCCGAGGTGCCCCGGCAGCGCCTGGGGCGTCCACGCGTTCCACTCCTGCAGCACTCCGGCGGCCGCGACGTTCCAGACCTCCGAGCCGACGGCCAGGACCCCGAGGACGACCAGCGCGTGGACCGGTCGCCAACGGTGACGGCAGGCGAGCGTGACGAGCGCCCACATGAGCAGCGGCAGCACGAGGTAGAACGCGACCTCCGTGGTCAGGCTCCACATCTGGGTCAGGCCGTGCGGCAACGCATCGCCGCGGTACAGGTCGACCAGCAGCAGGTTCGCCACCCACCGGTCCGGCGAAAGGTCGCGGTTCGGAGCGATCAGCACGAACCCGGCCACCACCGTGACCCAGTACACGGGGAGGACGCGCAACGCCCGCTTGAGCAGGTAGCGGCGGGCCGTGTCGCGGGGCACGTCCTCGCTCAGGCTGACCCACCACGGTCGCGAGAGCAGGAAACCCGAGAGGACGAAGAAGATCGTCACCCCGACCTCGAGCCGCTGCGACATGGCTCCGAGCAGGCCCGCATCGTAGTAGCCCGCCCAGAACGCCGTGTGGGTGCCGACGACGGCCACGGACGCGACGGCGCGCATCGTGTCCAGGCCGGGGAAGACCACCCTGGCGGACGAGGTCACGGCAGGCCTTTCAGCGTCCCGGCGACGACGCGGTCCACGCACAGCGCGGCGCCCGGGGTCGTGACGACGATCTCGGCCTGCGAGTACCGGCCGTCCCCGCGGAGGAAGAGCGTGTGCGCGCCGGGCAGCACCTCGACCGAACGTCCGGGTCGTCCGTCGAAGGACACCGTGGCGCGGGCGGGGCCTGACCCGGCGTAGCCGATCGCCGTCCACGGCAGCGGCACCATGGCGTCCCGGTCCAGCGCGATCGTGACGGTCCGTTGCTCGACGCGGTGTCCGCACCCCGCGAGCGGCCCGCGAACAGACGTCGTGCCCTCCACGACGGCCGGTCGCGCGACGCCATCCTCGTCGAAGACCCGCAGGTCGTTCCCCTCGGTGCGCGCGTCCACCAGATCACCGTACGGCGCCAGCAGGTGCGACGGCAGGTTGGCGGGGTAGTGCAACGGGAGCTGGACGAGCGGCGGGACCTCCTGGTCGGCGACCGGCCCGGGGTCCTCGAGCAGGGAGGCGTGGGCGTTCGCGACCCACCGCTCGGCAGGGAACGGACGATGCCACGGCTTGGCGTACAGCACGGTGCTCGCGACGGCACCGACCGTCGTCACCGCGATCGCCACCACCATCGCGTGACGACCCCAGCCACTCGGGGCGGTGCTCCGGTCCGGATCGGGGCCGGCGTGCCCGGCGAGCGGCAGGTGGGCCAGCCCGACGGCGAGAGCGGCCACGGGGAGCGCGTCCGCGAGGTACCGGGTGTTCAGGGCGGCCAGGGCACCGAGCTGGGTACCGCGCCCGAACGCCAGGGCCAGGTAGGTGACGGTGAGGTGGGCGAGGACCATCGCGAGCGCTCCGAGCGCCGCCCTCGGTCGTCGGCGCACCACCCAGGTCGCCCACCCGGTCACTGCCAGCACCGCGAGGACCCGCAGCGCGACGGGGGCGTGAGGCACGGAGACCGGGTCGGCCACGACGTCCCAGCGCCACGGTCCGCCGACGAGAGACGGTGCCCAGGAGGCGGTCAGCAGGTCGACGGCCAGGCGCCCCGCCGGTGTCGAGGCGCGCTGCACCGGACTCGGCGCGTGGGTCAGGTAGTACGCGAGCCAGCCGACACCGATCGCTGCGAGCGGGAGCACGAGCAGCCCGAACGAGCGCGCGACACGTACGGCATGGGTCCGCCACCGTCCTCGTGGCGTCAGGAACACCACGACGAGCACGGCGACCGGCACCGCGAGCACGAAGCCGCGGGGCCCGGCCCCGAGGGCCGCGACCCACGCCGCGAGCGTCCCGGCAGCGCATCGCAGTCGCGCGGCGCGGTCCGCCGCGCGGGACCACTGCACGAGACAGGTGACGAGCCAGCAGAAGGCGATCTGCATCGGCAGCGCGTTCAGCGAGGCGGCCCACCACACGCTCGTGTCCATCCCCATGGTGCTGAGGCAGAACAGACCCAGGGGCACCAGGATCCCCGCCCGCTCGCCGAACAGGGTACGCAGCATCCACCAGAAGGACACGGCCGCGACGACCTGGAGCACCCACGAGAGCAGCGCCGCCGTGGTCCAGGCGTACGGTCCGGCGGCCGAGACCGCCCAGGTGAGCGCGATGCCGATGGGCATGACCTGACTGTCGTGCGGCGTGAACAACGACGCCAGGTCCGTGCCCGGCCGGGCCACGCGCTCCAGCAGCAGGAAGTCGTCGGAGTAGAACCACGCACCGAGCACGAGCCACGCGCGCAGGGCGGCGTGCACGAGGAGCAACGCGACGACCGCGGCACGGACGCGATCGCGCGCCTGCACGAGTTGTTCGGCCACCGCCGGATCCTCGCACATCCACGGGTCATGTCCTGAGACTCACGTGACCCGCCTCACTGCTAGCCTGAGCCCACCATTTTTCTTGGAGGGAGCCCGCATCGTGGGTAAGAAGATGGCGAGTCTGGCGTTGTTCCTTGGCGCCTTCCTGATCGCACTCGCCGCGCTGAGCAAGTTCTACATGTACGACCGTCTGGCGGTCGCCCCGGCCAACACGGAGAGCGTCAGCACCTCGCAGACGGCCTCCGGCTCGGACGGCGAGTACCTCGACGTCTCGAAGCTCGAGGTCGCGACGGCCCCGCTGCGCTCGGTGCGCACGGTCGCCGGTGACGTCGAGGCCAGCGAGAAGGCCAGCAAGGAGCTCGGCAAGGACGTCGACGTGTGGCGCACCTACGTGTGCACCGACACGACGAGCTTCGACTGCTCCAGTGGCAAGACGCCGCTCAGCGGCACGCAGGACGTCGTCGCGTTCGACGCCCACACGGGCGAGACGGTCGACTGGTCGGGCGCGAGCTCCACGACCGGCGGCCAGCAGCAGTCGGGCGGCTTCGAGGGCCTGTACTTCAAGTTCCCCTTCGGCGCCGAGAAGAAGACGTACCAGTTCTGGGACGGCACCCTGCGCGAGGCGACCGACGCCGAGTTCGTCAAGGAGACGTCGCTCAAGGGAATGAAGGCCTACGAGTACCGCCAGACGATCGAGCCCACCAAGACCGGCACGATCGACGTGCCCGGCACGCTGGTCGGCTCCGACGAGGGCACCGTCACCGCCGACCGCATGTACTCCACGGTGCGCACGTTCGTCGTCGACCCGGTCACGGGCGTCATCCTCAAGGGCGGCGAGCAGCAGGACAGCTACCTGGCCGTCGACGGGGAGCGCAAGCTCACCACCACGAAGGCCGCGCTCACCTACACCGACGACTACGTCCAGGAGACGGTCGACGAGTACAAGAGCAAGGCCACGCTGCTGACGATCGTGGACACGACGTTCCCGGTCGTCGGGGGCGTCGTCGGCCTCGTGCTGCTGGTCCTGGGCGGCCTCGGCCTCGCCCGCGCGGGCCGTCGCGAGGACGGTCACCACGTCACGCGCGAGCACGCCGGCGCGTCCGCCTGACGTCGCCTGCGGTCATGGAGCGCCCTAGGGTTGCTCCATGACCGCAGCCGACGACCTGTGTCGCTTCGTCGACGCCTCACCGACGCCGTTCCACGCCGTCGAGACCGCAGCGGCTCGTCTGGAGGAGGTCGGGTACACGCGCGTCGACGAGACGCAGGCGTGGCCCGAGCCGGGCGGGCGGCACCTCGTGCTGCGGGGTGGCTCGCTGGTGGCGTGGGACGACACCGCGGGGGAGTCGCCCACGACGCCGTTCCGGATCATCGGTGCCCACACCGACAGCCCGAACCTGCGCGTCAAGGAGCACCACGACCGCGCCCTCGACGGCACCGACGTCGTCGCGCTCGAGCCCTACGGGGCGCCCCTGCTCTCGACGTGGTTCGACCGCGACCTCGCCGTCGCGGGCCGCGTCGCGCTCCGCGACGGCACGGTGCGCCTCGTCCACGTGGCCGAGCCGGTGCTGCGGGTCCCGAACCTCGCGATCCACCTGGAGCGCGAAGGAGCCGTGCCCGACAAGCAGCGCGGCCTCGACGCGGTCTGGTCCCAGTCCGGCACGCCGTTCCTCGACTGGCTGGGGGAGCGGTCCGGGTTCGACGGGTCCGACGTCCTCGGCTTCGAGCTCATGACGGCCGATGCCGTGCCGAGCGCCCGGGTCGGCGTCGACGGCTGGCTCGTGGCCGCCCCGCGCCTGGACAACCAGGCCACGTGCTTCGCGGGGATCGAGGCGCTCGTTGCCGCGCCCTCGTCGCACCGCCAGGTGCTGGTCCTGTTCGACCACGAAGAGGTCGGCAGCTCCTCCGAGCGCGGCGCCGGCTCCGACCTGCTGCTCACGGTCGTCGAGCGCGTCGTCGCCGCGGCCGGTGGCACCCGCGACGACGTGCACCGCGCGGTGGCCGGCTCGATCATCGCGTCGGGCGACATGGCGCACGCGACGCACCCGAACCGTCCGGAGCGCCACGAGCCGCTCCACCGCATCAGCCTCGGTGGGGGTCCGGTGCTCAAGGTCAACCAAAACCTGCGCTACGCCACCGACGCCGTCGGGGCCGCCGAGTTCGCCCGCGCGTGCGAGCAGGCAGGTGTCCCGCTGCAGCGCTACGTCCACCGGGCCGACCTCCCGTGCGGCTCGACGATCGGACCGATCAGCGCGGCCCGCACCGGCATCACGACCGTCGACGTCGGTGCCCCGCAGCTGGCCATGCACTCCGCGCGCGAGACGATGGCGGCCGCCGACGTCGACCACTACGTGCGTGCACTGACCGCGTTCTTCGCCCTGCCCGCCTGAGCGCCGTCCGTCCGTACCTCGCGACGCCCCCGGTGGTCCGGGAACGGCGGGGATCGCGTACCCTGAGAGGTGCGCTGGTGACCTGTGCGTTCCTCGGACCGAGCAGGAGCGCTCCTCGCGCGCCCGCACGGGGTGTCCGAGGCACGTCCGCCGGCCGCTATCCCTACATCATCCATCCATCGGAGTCCATCTACCTATGAGCATCGCACCCTCTGCGGCACCGCAGGTTGCGGTCAACGACATCGGCACCGAGGAAGACTTCCTCGCGGCCATCGACTCGACCATCAAGTACTTCAACGACGGCGACATCGTCGACGGCACCATCGTCAAGGTGGACCGCGACGAGGTCCTCCT
>JALRCA010000089.1 GCA_023257515.1 Aeromicrobium sp. | reverse complement strand
GCGATCACATCCGCCTGATCCGCGGTCACCTTCACGGCAGCCAAAGCCGCCTCGGTCTGCGTCGCCGACTCCAACCGCTCCGCACGCTTGACCAGTCGGTCACCGGCCCGGCGGTCGCCCCCGAAGTCCTTCGCCAACAAGTCACCCGTACTGGTCGCGCCAGCATCCCGTGCGGCGTTGGTCTTCTCCAACGCCCGGACCGCGGCGAAGCGCTGCGCCTCGAGCCGGGCGGCGATCCGACCCAACCGTGCGGCCTCGGCGCGGACCTCCGAGGGTGCGAGTCCTTCCCACGCCCGCGGATCCAACGCGTCGAGTGCGGCGTCGATCGCGTCCAGGCATGCCACCACGGGGTGGGTGTCCTGGAGGAGAAGCGTCATCGACCGGCCTGTCTATCGAACGTGTGAACTAATATAGCATGGATGTTCGACACGTGTCGAGGGGTGCGGGGAGCGGATCCGGGTACACGGAGAGTGTCGTGGTTCTCGATCCGAGGAGGTCCCATGGCTGACGCCGACAAGCGCGACGACGGGTGGACCGGCAGCTTCAAGCGTCCGTGGGTGAACCCACCCATGGAGAACTCCGTGGGGGCGACTCGCGGTGCCTGGAAGTGGGCCATGGTCGTCATCGCCGCAGCGGTGGTCGTGATCATCGTGGTGCTCGCGCTCGTGGCCAGCGACGTCGTGCCACGCATCTGGGGCTACGCGCTGATCCCGATCGCTCTGGTGACTGCCTTCGTGGCCCGTCTGCTCACGGTGTTCAAGACGGGTGCGGAGGACAAGGGCGACTGACCCGAGAATCTCCGAACGAGGGAGGGGGCGGCCTGCGGCGATCTACCGTCGTCTCGTGGAGGGAGAGACCACGCGCCGAATCATCCGGTTGCGCCGAGATGACGCGTGCGCCGTGTGTGGGAGCGAGTTGCGGGCCGGCACGCGAGCAGGCTGGGATCGATCCACCCGTCAGACGACCTGCTCGGGCTGCTCGCGTGGCTCGGCTGCCTCCGCTTCAGGAGTCGCCGGAGCGTCCGCACGACGTGAGTACGAGCGGCGGATGGACAAGCGAGAGCGCGACGTGCGCGCCAAGCATCCTCGAGTCGGTGGTCTGATCCTGGCGCTGAGCGCGGCACCGACGTCGACCGCTGCGTGGAGCAAGGGTGCCGACGGCGAGGAGCGGCTGGGAGCGAGGCTCGATGAGCTTTCCTGCTCGAGACTGCTGGTGCTGCACGACCGACGGCTCCCGGGACGCCGGGCCAACATCGATCACGTCGTCGTGACTCCGTCGGGCGTGTGGGTCGTCGACGCCAAGTTCTACTCCGGCCGACCGGCCCGTCGCACGCGCGGGGGACTGTTCAGTGGCCGCCGGGACGTCCTCACCGTGGCGGGTCGGGATCGTTCGAAGCTCGTCGAGGGGATGAGGCGTCAGGTTGCGGTCGTCGAAGGGGTCGTTGGCAGGGATGTGCCGGTCCATGGAGCGCTGTGCTTCATCGACGCGGACTGGCCTTTGTCGTCCCGCGGCTTCGGTATCGACGGGGTGCACGTTCTTGCGCCGCGTCGCCTCTTCACGCTCCTGAAGCAGCCCGGGGAACTCACCCCCGCCGATGTCGAGCAGTGTCGCCGACGTCTCCGTTCGGAGCTTCCTCCTGCCTGATCGAGGCCGCCTTGTCCTTGGGGGACTGACTCGTCTCGATAACCGGGCGCAGGTTGGGTCCACCGACCTCGCGACGCAGGATGAAGGCATGACCCGCATCGTCCAGTACCCGCACACCGGTCCCGCCGACGTCCTCGAGGTGATCGACGTTCCCACGCCCTCGCCCGGCACTGGTGAGGTGCTCGTCGAGGTCAAGGCCGTCGGTGTGAACCCGATCGAGTGGAAGCAGCGCAGCGGCGTCCGGCCGGCGCCGGGCGACGCGCCCCACCGCCTGGGCAGCGACGCCGCGGGCGTCGTCTCGGCCGTCGGTGACGGCGTGGACGGCTTCGCGGTCGGCGACCGGGTCGTGATCGACCGCGCGGGCGGCACCTATGCCAGCGACGTCGTCGTATCGGCCGACTCGCTCACGACGCTGCCCGCGAGCCTGTCGTTCGAGCAGGGCGCGGCTCTCGGCATCCCGGTCGCGACGGCCTACCAGTCGCTGCGCTCCCTCGGCGTCGAGTCGCACTCGACGCTGCTGATCCACGGGGGGTCGGGTGGTGTCGGACAGGCGGCGATCCAGCTCGCCCGCGAGTGGGGCGCCACCGTCCTCGCCACCGCGAGCGAGGCGAACCAGGACCGGCTCCGCGAGCTCGGCGCCGTGCCGCTCGTCTACGGCGACGGACTGCTCGAGCGGGTCCGCGCGGCCGCGCCGCAGGGGGTCGACCGCATCCTCGACGCCGCCGGCACCGACGAGGCACTCGCGGTCTCGGTCGAGCTCGCCGACGACCCACTGCTGCAGGTCGCCACGATCGTGCAGGGCCCGCGCGCGGCCGAGCTCGGCATCCAGGCCTACTCGGGCGGCAGCCCCGTCCCTCTCACCGAGCAGCAGCTCGCCTGGCGCGCAGAGGCGGTGCGGGTCGTGCTCGACCTCATCGCCGCCGGCCGGTTCGACGTCGAGATCGCCTCGCGCTACCCGCTCGCTGACGTGGCGGACGCGCACCGCGAGAGCGAGGCCGGCCACGTGCGCGGCAAGATCGTGATCCTGCCGTGAGCGTCAGCGCTCGAACAGGGCGGTGACGTCGCGCGCGGTGAGCTCGGTCGACAGGGCACCGTCGCCGTCGAGCACCCGGTCGAACAGCGCGGCCTTGCGCTGCTTGAGCTCCATGACCTTCTCCTCGATGGTGTCGGCCGAGACGAGCCGGTAGACCATGACCGGCTTGTCCTGACCGATGCGGTGGGCCCGGTCGATCGCCTGGTTCTCCAAGGCGGGGTTCCACCACGGGTCGAGCACGTAGACGTAGTCGGCCTCGGTGAGGGTCAGGCCCACGCCACCGGCCTTGAGGCTGATGAGGAACACGTCGGAGCGACCGGAGCGGAACTCCTCGATGACGGTGTCGCGACGACGCGTCCGCCCGTCGAGGTAGGCCAGCGACAGCCCCGCGGACTCCAGCCGTGCCCGGACCCGGGCGAGGTAGCTCGTGAACTGGCTGAAGACGAGGACGCGGTGCCCCTCGGCGACGATCTCGCGCAGGTGCTCGACGAGGAGGTCGAGCTTGGCCGAGCCGACGTCGTCGTACTCCGGGTCGACGAGTCCGGGGTCGAGGCTGAGCTGTCGCAGGCGTGTCAGGGCCCGGAAGATCGCGACCCGGTTGCGGTCGAAGTCCTGGACGAGCCCGAGCACGGTCTGGCGCTCGCGCTGCAGGTGAGTGTCGTAGACGGCCCGGTGGCGAGATCCGAGCTCGACGTGGACGACCTGCTCCTGCTTGGGTGGCAGGTCGTCGGCGACCTGCTCCTTGGTGCGTCGCAGCATGAAGGGTCGGATCCGTCGCTGGAGGCGTCGCAGCGTGGCCGTGTCGCCGTGACGCTCGACCGGCTGGGCGACGGCCTCCTTGAACCGCGTGGGCGAGGAGTAGAGACCCGGGGCCACGATCGAGAGCAGCGACCACAGCTCCATGAGGCGGTTCTCGAAGGGTGTTCCGGTCATGGCGAGCCGGAACGGCACGTCGAGCGTCCGGATCGCGTGGTACGTCTTGCCGAGGTGGTTCTTGGCGTGCTGCGCCTCGTCGAGCAGCAGTCCGCCCCAGGCGAGGCCGCGGTACTGCTCGACCTCGAGGCGGAACAGGGTGTAGGTCGTCACCACGACGTCGGCGTCCGCGCGGACCTGGTCGATCGACTCGCCGCGGCGCGCTCGGGACGCGCCGATCGAGCGCACCACCAGGTCGGGGGTGTGGACGGCCGCCTGCTCCTCCCAGGCCGTCACGACCGAGGTCGGGGCGACGACCAGGAACGGCTCGGCGCCCCGGCTCCGGGCGTGCGCGACGAGGGAGAGCGCCTGGACGGTCTTGCCCAGGCCCATGTCGTCGGCGAGGATCCCGCCGAGGCGCGACTCCCACAGGAACGCGAGCCAGCTGAGGCCCTCGCGCTGGTAGGACCGCAGCTGCGTGCGCACACCCGGTGGCTCCACGCTCGGCAGTCCCTCGAACGTGCGCAGCGACCGCGCCGCCTGCAACCACTGCTCGGCCTGGGCGTCGACGACGCCGAGCGCCTCGAGCTCGTTCCACATCGAGACGTCGTGGTGCCCGACGCGCACCGCATGGGGCGGCTGGTCGACGAGGTCGTGGGCGGCCGTGACGAGCTCGGCCAGCCGGGCGAACGCAGGGTGGCCGGTGGAGACGTGCCGACCGCTCTCGGTGAAGACCAGGGCATCGCGCCGGGTCAGCGCCGCGAGCGCCTCGCCGATCGGCACCGTCTCTCCGTCGACGGCGATCGTGATCTCGAGGTCGAGCCAGTCGTTCCCTGGCTGCTCCCGCTCCGAGACCGTGAAGCTGATCTCGGGCTCGGAGTCCTCGGTCCGGTAGTCGCACCTCGACCCCGACTCGACGAGGTCGAAACGTCCCGCCTGCTGGTGGGCACGCAGGACGGGGAGCACCGCGACGGCGAGGTCGATCAGCTCGCGGTCGCGCCACGTGCGTCTCGGCAGCAACCGTCCGCCCAGGTCGGTGAGCGGGCTCAGGTCGGGGTCGCTCCCGATGGCGTCGACGACCTGCGTCTCGGCGTCGACGTCGCGCACCGTGTCGAGCCCGTCGACCGCGTCGAGGTCGAACCGCTCGGCGTCGTAGCGCCAGGACCACGCGGTCTCCGCCCGGTGCCCGGGGCCCCAGGTGAGGGCGAGCTCCAGACGTGGCAGGGGAGTGCGGGGCAGCTCGACCGAGCCGTCGCGCGAGGTGACGGTGAGCCGTCGTCGCAGCCGTGGCAGGTAGTCCTGTTGGAACTGTCGGCGGTGCCCGGCGGGGATGCGGACCGGCTCGTGGACGAGGCGTTGGGTGTGGGCGCTGACGTCGTGCGTGAGTGGTGCCAGCGTGAGCGCGTAGTGCGGCGTCCGGCGGCGTCCGGGTGGCGGCACCTCGCGCAGCAGCGCGACCCCGTGCGCGGGGTGGCCGACGAACTCGACGGCGCGACCCGGCGCGGGCCACCACTCCTCGTCGTCCAGCAGGATCCCGGTGCGCAGCTCGAGGGTGCCGCCGGGGACCTCGTCGCCCACCGCCGCGACGTCGGAGCTGAGCCGCCGCGGCCCGGTGACCTCGATCGACGTGAGGGAGGTGCCCGGGACGAGCTCGAGGCCGATCTCGGTGCACTGGCGCAGCAGCGGCCAGAGCAGGCGCTCGAGGTTGAGCAGCTGTGGGTCGTGGTTGGAGTAGCCGTGCAGGAACGCGGCCTCCATCGTCGTGAGCAGCTCGACGTGGGCGGGGTCGTGTCGTCCCTGGTAGGCCATGTGCCGCACCTGTGACCAGGAGACGCCCGCCTTGACCCAGGTGCCGTTGACGCCCCGCTGGACGGGGCGGACGGTGAGCTGGTGTCGTCGGGTGCCGCTGCCCCAGCGGTTCGAGGGTGTCTTGTGGTCGATCATGAGGGCGAGCGGGGTCCGCAGCGCGACCGGCGTCTGCGGCGTCTCGAGCTGCTCGAGCGCGGACCCCAGGGTCTGCTCCCAGGCGGGGGTCGGCGGATCGGCGTCCTCGCTGAGCGACACGAGGACCGCCGCCGCGTGCTTGCAGTCGACGCCGACCGGGCACGAGCACTCGGCGTCGACACGCCATCCGTCGCTCGTGCGCCAGGTCCCGACCTCGACGTCGTACGGCAGCGTCGCCGTGCCGCGCACCTGGCCGACCACGACCAGCCCGTGCCCCTGCTCGCGCGCCCGCGCCGACAGGACCGCTCCCTGGCGCGCATAGACGGTGCCTCGGGCGTACGCGCCGGCGTCGAACCAGGCGCGGATGGCCTCGCGCGGCGGGTAAGGGGCGGTCACGAGGTCGACGGTAGTCGCGACCGCCACCAGTCGCGGACGGCCGTCCACAGGTGTGTGGTGGCCGATGCGTCGGGCCTCGACCTTCAGAACGGACCAGGCCGCCGAGCCGTCCTCCGGGCCTGTCGGCGACGCTCGGCGGAGCCGCACGCGATGTGACGAAGTCGGCTAGCAGCGGCCGCGCGATCCCGCGAAGATGTCCTGGTGCTTGGACTCGAGCTGGTGGTCGTCATCGGCGTCGCGCTCGTGGCGTGCGGTGCCCTGGCCCGCCGCTACCCGATCGCGCCCGCGATCCTGCTCGTCCTCGTCGGGGTCGGCATCGGGTTCGTACCGGCCCTGCGCCGGGCGGAGCTGCCCCCGGAGGCGGTGCTGCTCGTCTTCCTGCCCGCGCTCCTGTACTGGGAGAGCCTGACCACCTCGCTGCGCGAGATCCGCAAGAACCTGCGGACCATCGTCCTCGCCAGCACCGCGCTGGTCCTGGCCACGGCGGCCGCGGTCGCCGTCGTGGCGCACTGGCTCGGGCTCGACTGGGGACCGGCCTGGGTGCTCGGGGCCGCGCTGGCCCCGACGGACGCCACCGCCGTCGGAGTCCTCGCGCGGGACCTGCCGCGACGCACGGTCACCGTGCTGAAGGCCGAGAGCCTCGTCAACGACGGCACCGCCCTCGTCCTGTACGGGCTGGCCGTGGGGTTCACGGTCGGGGAGGAGTCGCTGTCCGGCTGGCACGTCTCGTGGCTGCTCGTCGTCTCCTACGTCGGTGGCATCCTGGCCGGGGTCGTGGTCGCACTCCTGAGCTGGCAGACCCGGCGGCTGCTCGATGACCCGATGCTGGACGGCATCGCGATGCTCGTGACCCCGTTCGCGGCGTTCCTCCTGGCCGACCTGGTGGAGGCCTCGGGTGTCCTGGCGGTCGTCACCTGCGGCCTCGTCATGAGCCAGGTGGCGCCCCGGATCACCGGCGCGCTGACCCGTCAGCTCGCGATCCCGTTCTGGGCGCTGTCGACCACCGTGCTGAGCAGTGCGCTGTTCGTGCTGGTCGGGATCTCCGCGCAGTCTGCCGTCCGGGAGCTCGACAGCACCACCCTGCGCCGGGCCGGGCTCGACATCCTGGTCGTCACCGCGGTGGTCATCGGGGTGCGGTGGGCCTGGCTGTACACGACGCCGTACGTGATCCGGCTCCTCGACCGGCGACCCGCGCAGCGGCTCCGACGGGTCGCGGCCCGGCAGCGGACCGTCAACGCGATCGCGGGGTTCCGTGGCGCCGTGTCCCTGGCTGCCGCCCTGGCCGTGCCGCCCACGCTCAGCTCCGGGGCCCCGTTCCCCGACCGCGACCTGATCGTCCTGATCGCTGCCGGCGTCATCGTCCTGACCCTGCTCCAGGCGCTGCTGCTGCCGGCGATCGTGCGCTTCGCCCGCCTGCCCGCCGACACCGGCGTCGCCGAGGAGCGCCAGCTCGCGGAGACCTTCGCCCTCGAAGCCGCCCTCGACGCCTTGGAGGACACCGCTGAGCACCTGGGCAGCCACGAGCGCGTCGTCGAGCGCGTCCGTCACGAGCTGACCAAGCGCCGCGACATCCTCGCCGCGACGGGATCCGACGGCGACCCGGTCGTGCAGCACGACGACCAGCACACGGCCCTCTCGCTGGCCCTCATCGGCACCCAGCGCGCCGCGCTGCTCGAGCTGCGCGACACCCAGCGCATCGACGACATCGTGCTGCGCCAGGTCCAGGCCGTCCTCGACGCCGAGGAGGTCCGTCTCCTGCGGTCGACACCCCTGGACGGCTAGTTGTCCACAGGTCGCTGTCGTGGCTCTTGTCGACCGGGCGACGCGCTGGTGGAGTCTGTCTCCTCAGCCATGCGACATCGGGGGAAGGGACGCGGCATGCAGGGATTCAGCGTCGATCTGCGGATCTTGGCAACGGCGGCACGCACGTGGGACGACCTGGCCGACCAGGTCGCCGTCAGCGGCCGACGGCTGAGGACGGCCGAGGGTGATGCGGACTCGCTCGGCGCGGCCGTGGCGGGACGCGTCCGGTCGTGGATGGGAGCGTGGGAGCGCGTGGCTGCGCGCCAGTCGAGCGCGGCGCAGGGCCACGCGAGCGCACTGTCGAGGATCAGGACTGCCTACGTCCGGCTCGACGAGCAGTCGGCGGCGGAGCTGAGCGCGGTCCTGCCGTGGTCGCACCGCGCCGCGGGCCTGGTCGAGGGTGAGGCGCCTCCGATCGTGGGTGGAGCGCCGCTTGCGCTTCCGCTCCAGGTCGCGCCGGGCTCGACCGTCGCCCCGCCGCTTCGCCCCGGGCCGCAGCCATGAGCACCGTGGCCCTCGCGGCACTCGACCCGCTCGACACGTGCCCGACCCCGGATCCGGCCCTCGCCCGTTCCGTCACGGCCGCGATGCATGCGATGGGCGACAGCGCCCACGACATGCGACGTCACGCGGCACCGCGCGACTGGCGCGGCGACGAGGCCGATCTCGCCCGTCACGTGATGACCCGCACGGCCCACGACCTGCAGGGGGCTGCCGGCGCCATGGCGAGCGGCGCCATCGCGATCGGCCACTACACGAACCTGGTGCGGACCGTCCTCCAGCCCGCCCACCGCGCGCTCGAGGCACGACGGTCCCGTCTGGACTCCGATGCCCGCATGATGCAGCAGCTCGCGGGCGAGGCCGACGACGAGCCGAGCGGCTCGTTCCAGGATGGCGTCGACGCGCACAACCGTCAGGTCCACACCCTCAATCGTGAGATCCGGGCGTGGAACCGTCGTCTCGAAGCGGCCCAGTCATCGCTCGTCGGGTCGCTGGACCGGGCCGACTCCGTGCCCGAGGGGCGTCGGATCGCCGCCGCGTTGTCAGAGGTCGGGTATCGCTTCACCACCCCGTCGGCTCCGGCAGCCAGCACCGAGACGTCGCCGCTCACGAAGCTCGGGCACCTCGGGATCGACCTGGTGGGCCTCGTGCCCGGCCTCGGCGAGCCCGCCGACGGCGCCAACGCCCTCTGGTACTGGTTCGAGGGCGACAAGGTCAGTGCCGGCGCCTCCCTCGCCGGCATGATCCCGTTCCTCGGCTGGGGAGCGGTCGCAGGCAAGAACGGACGGAAAGGTCGAGCGCTTGCAGACTCAGCGCCCGTCAGGGACTGGGCCGATCCGGGCTCCTTGAAGGGAGCCACGCCACGACAGGTTCGGGAGGCCGTGCCGGATGGCTGGATCGAGCAGCCCATGCGACGCGGCGGTGGAGTACGGTTCCTGAACCCTGACCGTCCTGGCGAAGCAATCTTCATCGAGCCGGGGTGGAAGGACGCCACTGACAAGGTTCACGGAGGCCCCTACGTGAAGATCAGCCGACACGGCACGACGCATCGGGTGCCGCTCCACGGCAACGCGGCCCTGGAGGAGTGATGAGAACCGACGAGCAGGTGGTGTTGTGGCTCGGCATCGAGGATGACGGCCGCGTGTGGGAGACAGTCTGGGACCTGCGCACGGACAACTCGGAGTCGTCCGAGCAGGAGCTCAGGGCCCGAGCGCGCGCTGTTCTGGTGGAGCAGAGTCGACGGGGCGCGGTGGAGTTCTTCTGGGGCAGCGAGCAGAGCGAGGCGGGAGATTCCATCCCGGCCCACGAGGTGGGCCGGCTGCTCGGTGACGACCGGTGGTGGGAGCCCGCTGCGGCCGACGTCCTCACGCCGCGGTTCAGGACGACCGCGCTCGGCGAGCGTGAGTATCGGCATCTCGTGAGTGAGAGCTGACGATCGTCTTCCTCGGATGGTCGGCCGCTCGTGAGTGGGGTCGTCCCACACCCGATCGCCGGCTCGCGGTCGTCCGACTAGTCGATGGGCGTCAGGGAGCCGCCGGACGCCAGCGCATCACGAGCGAGCAGCACCTTATCCAGGGTCGCGTCCTCGTGACGGTCACTGACCTTGACCAGGACGCCGTCGTGGAAGGGCTCGGCCGAGCCGACGGGGAGCTCCACCGGGTGCGCGCCGCTGAGGTACGTCAGCCAGCCGACGACGGGCAGCGCCTTCTCCGAGTCCTGAGCTCGGCGGAACGTCCGAGTCGTCCACGTGGCCCACTCGGGACTCCACGACTCGACTGCGATTCGAAACAGTTGTTCCGCCGTCTGGGGTTCGTAGATGGACCCAGCGCCCTCGTCGGGCGACGGGAGCCTGAGGAGGAAGTTGTTCAGAATCGTCGGTTGCAAGGGGTATGCGCCCACGGCAGCACTCAAGCCGATCGAGGGCTCCGCGCCGTTCCACATCGAAACCTCGAAGCCGAGGCGCTCGATGACGCGGTTGCCGAAGTCCGTGCGGTTCCTCTCGGCCAGGAGCAGTTCGACGAGTGCCACGGGATCGACGTCGACTGGTTCGTTCGCACTCTTTCGGGAAGCGGCCGGCTTGAACCACGTCGACAGGCTCGGGTCAAGGTCGCGCAAGCCGCGCAGGCATCGTTCCAGTCGGTCGGCGCACTGCTCGACCGGCTCCTGGCGAGCGCCCCAGTAGGCCCCGATGTACGACCTTCCCACGGACCTCATGATGCCGGACCGCGCCGCCGAGCCATCACTGCGAGCCAGCCGTCATCGTCGACCGACTGGTCGGTCCACTCCGGCTCGAGACCCACCCCTCGCAGCGCGTCCAGGAGCTCCTCCGTGCTCCGCAGGGCTCGGTAGTACTGCCGGCCCGACTCGCCGATCTCCCACCCCGCCCCTTCGCCCCGGGGGATCGACACCAGGAAGCAGGCACCGGGCCGCAACGCGTCGGCGACCTTGTTCAGGACCGCAGGCACATCCTTGGGCTCGACGTGCTGCAGGACGTGCAGCATCACCACGGCCTCGTACGGACCGCCGAGGTCGTCGCTGATGACGTCGAGGCGATCGACGTCCTTCCCGCGTGCACGCTGCAGGTCGATGAACGCCTGAGTGACGTCGGTACGGCGAACCGTCAGCCCGGAGTCCTCGAGGCGGTCGGCGTCCCACCCCGGACCGGAGCCGATCTCCAGGACACGACCTGCTCCGACCGTCTCGCTGAGACGTGCCAGCGCTCCCGCCAAGACGCCACTGTCGGCCGTCTCCTGCGCGTACTCGGCCGCGATCGCCTCGTACGACTCGACCGTGCGGGCATTCGCTGAAGGCTCCATGACGAAAGCCTAGAGAGGGGTCGCCGCCCAGCACCACAATGTCGTCGATGCCTGAGGTCAGTCGATGAGCAGCTGCAGTGCGTCGAGAGCCCGCCGACGGTCCGCGGGCGCGAGAGCGGATCTTTGAGGCTTTCCAGCAAGAAGACCCGCAGACAGCGCGCATCCACGGCGGTACCGGACTTGGCCTGACAATCAGCCGCCGGCTGGCGGCGCTTTTGGGTGGCACATTAACGATTGCAAGCTCATCGGGTAAGGGCGCAACTTTCACGCTTCAACTGCCCTTCGCGCGGGCGGCGGCCCTTTTAGAATTCCCGGTGGAACCTGCGCCAGATCTTCCTCCGTTGAGCATTCTGGTTGTCGAAGACCACCCGGTAAACCAGCAAGTCGCGGCCGGTTTTTTGTCTGCTATGGGGCATAGGGCGATCATCACCGAAACAGGTGAAGCAGCGCTAAATCTTGTCGGTACAGGCCGCTTTGACGCGGTTCTGATGGATGTGAATCTGCCCGGCATTTCAGGCATTGAGACAACGCGGTGCCTGCGAAATCTTCCGGGGCTGGGCCCGCTTCCAGTCATTGGTGTCTCGGCCCATGCCCAGCCCGCC
>JALRCA010000031.1 GCA_023257515.1 Aeromicrobium sp. | reverse complement strand
CACCGGCCTCACCGGCCGCCCGAGTCTGCGCGGCGGCGATAAGTGTGCCGGGGCTGGCAGCGGCCATCGGGCCCTCCAGGTCGGCGACCGGAACACCGGCGGCCTGGAGCTGGGCGGCCTCCTCAGGTGTGCGATAGCCGGAGATGATCACCAGGATCATCGACGTGAAGAATGCGGCGAGCACCGCGCCGGCGTAGAGGCCCATGTTGTCGAAGATGCGGTAGGCGTCGAGCGCACGGAAGAGGACGGCGACCATGATCGCCGTGCGCATGTTCGGCAGGATTACGCGCCACAGCCGCTGCCACCAGCTCGCACCGTCGACCTTGGCGGCCTCGAGCATGTCCTCGGACACCTGGGCCAGGCCGGCCAGCAGCAGCAGCGACATGAACGGAGTGGTCTTCCAGATCTCAGAGATCATGATCGCCGCGAGCGACGAGCTGGTGTTGGAGAACCAGTTGAAGTCGTCGCCGACGAACGGCAGCCAGCCGTTGACGAACCCGTTGGTGTTGGAGAACGCGAACTGCCAGGCGAAGCCGGAGACGACCGTGATGATGCCGTAAGGGATCAGGATCGACGTGCGGATGACGCCCCGGGCGAAGATCACCTTGTGCATGACCATCGCGAAGGCGAAGCCGATGACGAGCTCGAAGAGCACCGTGATGACCATGATCAGCACGGTGTTGAAGGTGTCCTGCCAGAACAGCTTGTCCGACAGGGCCGTCCAGTAGTTTCCTAGGCCCACGAACGACCGGTCGTCCGGAGCGGTCAGCGTGTAGCTGAACAGCGACAGGTACAGCGCCCGCAGCATGGGGAAGGCCGTGACCAGCAGCATCAGGATGAGCGCCGGGGCGACGAGGCGGCGGGCCAGCCGGGTCTCGGCGCGGGCGCGGTCGGAGTCGTGCACGGTCGCGGTGCTCACAGCAGGGCCTCCCCGCGCAGGATGGACTTCAGGAACGCGGCGGACCGCTCGGGCGTCGTCCTGGGGCTCACCGAGGTCGGCGAGTGCCAGCGCGACTGCACCGCGTTCGAGATCTGGCTGTAGAACGCGCTCTTGGGCCGCGGGCCGCCGGTCTCGATGCTCTGGCTGTAAAGCTCCAGGAGCGAAGCCGGGTAGGCCTTCGTGAGCTCGGGGGAGTCGTAGACCGACTGGCGCGAGGGCATGAGGCCCTCGTTGACCGCGAGCGCCGACTGCGCCTTGGCGCTCGTGACGCACACGGCCGCCTGCTGGGCGTAGTCGAGGTGCTTGGAGTAGGCGCCCACGCCGATGTCGATGCCGCCGATCGGGGGCTTGGACTGCTCGCCGGCGACGGTCTGCGGGTAGCGCGCCCAGCCGAGGTCCTCCAGTCCCTTCTTGTCCTTCGGGCCGCCGGCCTTGCCGATCAACCCCTCGTAGTTCTTGTAGACGAAGGTCCAGTTGGTCATGAACTCACCGGGGCCCTTCGCGGGGAACATCTGCCCGAGGCTCGTGCCCTCGTTCGACGTCGTGAAGTCGGCCTGCCTGGCCTTCGACCTCGCGAGCTTCTGGATGACCGCCGCAGCGTCGCGGCCGGCCTCGGAGTCGATCGTGACCTTGGCGTCACGGCCGGACTCGACCGTGCTGGGGTCCAGGATGTTGCCGCCCGCTCCCTGGATCAGCGAGTTGATCCACACGACGTAGGCCTCGTACTTGTTGGCCTGGACGCCGACCGTGCCACCCTCGGCGTCCGCGGCGTCGATGACCTGGTCCCACGTGACGGGCTTGGTCATGTCGAGACCGGCGGCCTTCGCGAGCGACTTGCGGTACCAGAGCACCTGCGTGTTGGCCCACTGCGGAGCGGCGACGACCTTGTCGTCCCACTGGACCGTCTCGGCGGCGCCCTTGAGCACGTCGTCGTCGAGGACCTGGTCGGCCAGCTCGCCCTCGAACGGGGCGAGCCACTTGGCGTTCGCGAACTCCGGCACGAACACCGGGTCGAGGCTCATCAGGTCGGTCGAGCTGTCCTTCGCGGCCAGTCGGCGCGCCAGCTGCGTGCGCTGGTCGGTGGCGCTCGCCGGGAGCACCTGGATGTTGATCTTGTAGTCGTCGGTGCTGCAGGTCTCGGCCAGCTTGTTCAGCGTGACCTGGCCGTCGGGATTGATGTACCAGTTCAGCTGGGCGCGGCCACCGTCACCGCCGCACGCCGCCAGGACCGAGCCGGTCAGGGCCAGCCCCACGGCGCCCACCGCCGCTCGGCGTGCTCGTCGCCGTCTGCTCATGGGCGCCCCTCGTCTGGTCCGACACTGTCCCTCACCCGACGTGACCGGAGTCACGTCGGACCTCAACCTAGGACGCCGCCGTCCGCCGACGCAACCGGGGTCGTCAGCCACACCGTCGTGTCGGGTGGCAGGACGGTGTCGTCCGCGGCGCCGTCGAGGGGCCCGCTCGCGGCCACGACCCGGTGGTCGAAAGGGATCGGCACCGAGACCCCGCCGACGGTCGCCAGGACCGTCACGTCGTCGACCTTGAACGCCAGCACGCCATGGGCCGGGGCGTCGATCCACGTCAGTCGACCACGGCCCAGACGTCGTTCACGCCGCTCGCGCAGCAGGTGCCGGTAGAGCTCGAGCGTGGAACCCTCGACGCCGTCCTGCTCGCTCGGGGCGAGCGCCGCGTAGGCCTCGGGCTGGGGGAGCCAGGGGTCGCTCGGGCCGAAGCCCAGGGACGGCCCGGACGGGCTCCAGGGCACGGGGACGCGGCATCCGTCGCGGCCGCGGCGCGTGTGGCCGGAGCGCTCCCAGGTCGGGTCCTGCAGGACCTCGTCCGGCAGCGTCGTGGCGTCCGGCAGGCCGAGCTCCTCGCCCTGGTAGAGGTAGGCCGATCCGGGAAGGGCGAGCATGAGCGCCGTTGCCGCGCGGGCCCTGCGCAGGCCCAGCTCAGCGTCCGGCTGCGGATCGTCGGGACCGATGCCGTCCGTCACGACGATCGTCGCGGCGTCGTCGCGCCCCAGCCGCGTCGCGTGGCGCACCACGTCGTGGTTCGACAGCACCCAGGTCTGCGGCGCGCCGACCGCCTCGGCGCTCTCCAACGACTCGGTGATCGCTCCGCGCAGAGCCTCGACGTCCCACGGCGTCAGCAGGAACGCGAAGTTGAAGGTCTGGTGCAGCTCGTCGGGCCGGACGTATCGTGCCAGCGCCTCGGCGGGCACCACCCACGCCTCGCCGCACAGCATCGGCTCGTGGTCCCGCTCGTCCACCAGCCGTCGCCACGAACGGTAGATCTCGTGCACCCCGTCCTGGTCCCACATCGGCAGGAGGTTCGTCACGTCGCGCTGGACGTCGAGGCTCAGGTCGGCGTCCGGCAGACCCTCGGCCTTCACGAGTCCGTGCGCCACGTCGACGCGGAACCCGTCCACGCCCCGATCGAGCCAGAACCGCAGCACGTCCTCGAACTCCGCCCGCACCTCGGACCGCGTCCAGTCCAGGTCCGGCTGGCTCACGTCGAACAGGT
The DNA here is from genome assembly GCA_023257515.1 of Aeromicrobium sp. Classification (GTDB taxonomy): domain Bacteria; phylum Actinomycetota; class Actinomycetes; order Propionibacteriales; family Nocardioidaceae; genus Aeromicrobium. The sequence continues at coordinate 13,146 of JALRCA010000031.1, read as the reverse complement.
GCAGGTACCACTGCTCCCTTCGCCGCCCGGGGCCCGGCACCCCTGCCGGGGCGCCGTCGGCCTCGGGTCCAGCGAGTGCAGGCACGTCGCCGTCCTGAGCCTCCCAGGAGTCGGGGCGGTCCGAGACGCGCGTCCAGGCCGAGCCGCCGAAGAAGCTCTCCCAGTTGTTGGGCGGCTCCTCGCCGTGCTCCCCACGGCCCTCGCGGAACACGAAGCGGTCGCGCTCGGGACTGCCCGGGGGAGCGGCCACGGCGGCCGTGAACCACGGATGCTCGTCCGAGGTGTGGTTCGGCACGACGTCGACCACGACACGCAGCCCCAGCTCGTGGGCCCGGGCGACGAGGGCGTCGAAGTCCGCGAGCGTCCCGAACAGCGGGTCGACGTCGCGGTAGTCGGACACGTCGTAGCCCGCGTCTCGCTGCGGAGACGTGTAGAACGGCGAGAGCCACAGCGCGTCGACGCCCAGGCGGGCGAGGTGCTCGAGGCGCGCGGTGATGCCGCGCAGGTCGCCGAACCCGTCGCCGTCAGCGTCGCTCCACGACCTCGGGTACACCTGGTAGATCACGGCGTCTCGCCACCACGACGTCGCGGACATGGGCCTCCCTCGAGGTCGTGCGGACGGGGTCTCGCCGCCACGCTATCGGCGCCCGTGGCGACCGGCGAGCCAGGCCCCGGACGATGTCGCTAGGTTGGAGGTCATGACCCAGCGCACGCTCGTCCTCATCAAGCCCGACGCCGTCCGTCGAGGGCTCGTCGGGGAGGTCCTGTCACGCTTCGAGGCCAAGGGCCTGTCGATCGTCGCGATGGAGCACCGCACCATCGACGGGGCCCAGGCCGACGCCCACTACGCCGAGCACGTCGAGCAGCCCTGGTACCCGCCGCTGCGGGAGTTCGCGACCTCCGGCCCCCTCGTCGCGCTGGTCCTCGAGGGCGACGAGGCGATCGCGGTCGTCCGGGCGCTCAACGGCGCCACCGACGGTCGTGCGGCCGCGCCGGGCACGATCCGCGGCGACCTGTCGCTGTCGAACCGCGAGAACCTGGTCCACGCCTCCGACTCCGAGGAGTCGGCTGCGCGCGAGACTGCGCTCTGGTTCCCGAACCTCTAGGACTCAGGCCGGCTCGGGGCCCAGGTCGATCGGATCGATCGGCCCGGCGTCGCTCGGCCCCGCCCACGGCACCACCGGGTGGGCCAGGACGGCGTGGAAGCGACCGCGGACCTCGTCGGGGAGCCAGACGACGTCGTGACCCTTCGACGGCAGCTCGACCGGGTTCTCGAGCGTGACCGCGTCGATCGCCTGGCGGGGACCGTCGCCGGCCTCGGCCGGGTCCTCGAGCTCGATCAGGGTGACGCTCACACTGACCGGTGACTCGTTGCGGTTGACCACGCCGACGCCCCAGAACTCCTCGAGGTCGAGGGTCGCGTGCTTGTCGAGGTCCACCATGACGGCCTCGATCGGCTCGGCCAGCTCGCCCAGCTCGACCTCGTCGATCGACACGGCCGAGATGCGGACCCCACGGACGTTGCGAGCTCCCATGCCGTGGAAGTGCAGCACGTCGACGGCGTCGCGACCGGGCGGCGCGACGACGGCGCCGCGATCGATGCCGAGCACGGTCCCCACCTCGACGTGCGGCAGGTCGCGTCCGTAGAAGTCGACGGGCTGGAAGCGCAGCACCGGCCGCAGACCGGTCTCCGAGCCGTTGCGGAACCGGACGGTCTGGTCGAGGTCACCGTCGGTCCCGCGTGACGCGAACGTCACCGAGACGGGCGGGCGGCGGCGCGAGAACAGACCCATGACGTCAGCCTACGGGCGCGGTGAACGGGCTCAGTACCAGCCGTGACCGGCCTTGAACGACTGGGCGCCGCACGGCGAGCCGTAGCGGTCCTTGATGTAGCCGAGGCCCCACTTGATCTGGGTGGCCGGGTTGGTCTGCCAGTCGGAGCCGGCGCTGGCCATCTTGGAGCCGGGGAGCGCCTGCGGGATGCCGAAGGCGCCCGAGCTGGGGTTGGCGGCGTCGACGCGCCAGCCGCTCTCCTGGGTCCACACGGCGTCGAGGCACGAGAACTGGTCGTCGCCCCAGCCGAACGTGCCGAGCAGGGTACGTGCGATGTCCTTCGGGTCGCGCGAGGCGAGCTCGGCCTTCTTCCTGCGGGCCTCGGCGGCCTTCTCGCGGGCCTCGGCCGCGTCCTGGGCCCGCTGGGCGCGCAGCTCGAGGGCCCTGGCGTCGGCAGCGCGGGCCTTCGCGAGCGCCTGCGGATCGGTGACCTCGGGCTGGAGCGGGACGCGCTCCTGCCCGCGTGAGACGGCGGCCTGCTCCGCCACGGCCTCCTGCAACGCCCGCGAGTCCGATGCGTCGATCGCAGTGGTGGCGCTGCTCGCGGCGGCATCGTCGGCGCTCGTGCCGACGACGGCCTGGGCGCCCACGGCGGCGCCGGTGGCCAGGACGCCGCCGACGGCTCCGGCGAGCAGGGTGCGGCGGGTCGGCAGGGCGTCGATGGTGTCGGCCAGGCGGTCGCAGGCGCGGTCGCGGCGCTGCTCGAAACGGCTGGGACCGCGGTGGCTGACGGCGCGGTGTCGGGCGTTCGCGGAGTCGCTGGGCACGTGCTGAGTTCCTCGGGCGTCTTGGGGGACGTTCGGATCGATCGACCATCCTAGGCAGAAACCCTGAGAAGGGGGGCCGGTTTCTCTCAGGCGGTGGACGGGCGGACGGTTCGGACGCGGGCGGACGAACGCCTAGGCTGGTGCTCATGTCCGTCGAGTCCGTCTTCCCCCGGCTGGAGCCGCTCCTGCCGCGTGTCAGCAAGCCGATCCAGTACGTGGGCGGTGAGCTCAACGCCACCGTCAAGGACTGGGACGAGACCCGGGTGCGATGGGCGCTCATGTACCCCGACGCCTACGAGGTCGGCCTGCCGAACCAGGGCGTACAGATCCTCTACGAGGTGCTCAACGAGCAGGAGTGGGTCCTCGCCGAGCGCACGTATGCCGTGATGGCCGACATGGAGGCCGTCATGCGCGAGCACGGCATCCCCCAGTTCACGGTCGACGCGCACCGGCCGGTCAAGGCGTTCGACGTGCTGGGCATCAGCTTCTCGACCGAGCTCGGCTACACCAACATGCTCACGGCACTCGATCTCGCAGGGATCGCGCTGCACGCGGCGGACCGCGGGGACGACGAGCCGATCGTGCTCGTCGGGGGCCACAGCGCGTTCAACCCCGAGCCGATTGCCGACTTCGTCGACGCCGTCGTGCTCGGTGACGGCGAGGAGGTCGTCCTCGCGATCAGCGACGTCGTGCGCGAGTGGAAGGACGAGGGCTGCCCGGGCGGCCGCGACGAGGTGCTGATGCGCCTCGCGGCGTCGGGCGGTGTCTACGTGCCGCGCTTCTACGACGTCACGTACCTGGACGACGGGCGCCTCGCCCGCGTCGTCCCGAACCGCGCGGGCGTCCCGCACAAGGTCGTCAAGCACACCCTCATGGACCTCGACGCGTGGCCCTACCCCAAGAACCCGCTCGTCCCGCTCGCGGAGACCGTGCACGAGCGGTTCTCGGTCGAGATCTTCCGCGGCTGCACCCGCGGCTGCCGCTTCTGCCAGGCCGGCATGATCACGCGCCCGGTCCGCGAGCGCTCGATCCAGACGATCGGGTCCATGGTCGAGAACGGTCTGGCCAAGACGGGTCACCACGAGGTCGGCCTGCTGTCGCTCTCGAGTGCCGACCACACCGAGATCGGTGACGTCGCCAAGCAGCTCGGCGACCGGTACGAGGGCACCAACACCTCGCTCTCCCTGCCGTCGACGCGCGTCGACGCCTTCAACATCACCCTGGCCAACGAGTTCAGCCGCAACGGTCGCCGGTCCGGCCTGACCTTCGCCCCCGAGGGCGGCAGCGAGCGCCTGCGCAAGGTCATCAACAAGGCCGTCACCGAGGACGACCTGATCCGCACCGTCACGGCGGCGTACTCCCACGGCTGGCGCCAGGTGAAGCTCTACTTCATGTGCGGCCTGCCGACCGAGACCGACGAGGACGTGCTGCAGATCGGCGAGCTCGCCAAGAAGGTCATCGAGGCCGGCCGCGAGGCCTCGGGCCGTCGCGACATCCGCTGCACGGTCTCGATCGGCGGGTTCGTGCCCAAGCCCCACACGCCGTTCCAGTGGGCCGCGCAGCTCGATCACGAGACCACCGATCACCGCTTGCGGGTGCTCCGCGAGTCGGTGCAGTCCGACAAGCGCTTCGGACGCTCGATCGGCTTCCGCTACCACGACGGACGACCCGGCATCGTCGAGGGACTGCTGTCGCGCGGCGACCGTCGCGTCGCTCGCGTCATCGAGGCCGTGTGGCGCGACGGGGGCCGCTTCGACGGCTGGAGCGAGCACTTCTCGTTCGAGCGCTGGGAGTCGATGGCGGCGCGTGAGCTCGCCGGCACCGGCGTCGACCTCGACTGGTTCACGACGCGCGAGCGCGACCACGACGAGGTCCTGCCGTGGGACCACCTCGACAGCGGCCTGGACAAGCAGTGGCTGTGGGAGGACTGGGAGGACGCCCTCGACCCCGACTCGCTCGAGATCGAGGACTGCCGCTGGACGCCCTGCTACGACTGCGGCGTGTGCCCGCAGATGGGCACCGACATCCAGATCGGTCCCACGGGGCAGAAGCTCCTGCCGCTGAGCGTCGTCTGACGCGCGCACGGGCGGCCGGGGTGCTGATTCCCAGGCTCGCCAGGGAATCAGCGCGCCGACCACGGGAATCCTCGTGAGGCCCGGGTTGCGCGCCGGGCTCGGTGCACGATCCCCGGGCGAGGTGCACGGTCGGTCCCACGTCCTCTGAGGTGGTCCCGCGGCCCTGAGGTACCTCAGGCGGACGTCCTGAGGTGGTGGGGCGTCGCAAGTGCGGTATCTCGCCCGATGTGGGGCGCGTACCTCAGCGACGAGGCTCATGGGTGAGCGAAGGAGCAGACCATGAGCATCACGACCGAGTACATCGCCCTCTTTGACCAGCAGCTGCGCGAGCGCGAGCTGACCACCCGACTCGAGCGTCGCCGCCGCGAGGCGGACCGCCAGGTCGAGAACCACGGCGGGGAGCGTCTGGCCTACGTGGCCGCGCTGGCCCGTCGTGCCCGTGGCACGCAGCCGCGACCGGCCGCGTGCTGAGCCCCGGCTGGGACCGGGTGCGTCGTCGACGGTCAGCGTGACAGCTGGTCGTCGACGACGCCGCCGCGCTGGACGAGGGTCCCGAACACCCCGATGAGCAGGGCGGCGACCGCGAGGACCACGACCGGCACCGACCACGCGCCGCTGGTCTCGTGCAGCACACCGACCCCGAACGGTCCGATCGCGGCGACGAGGTAGCCCAGGCCCTGCGCGAAGCCTGACAGCGCGGCGGTGGTGGCCGGCGAGGCCGAGCAGCGACCGATCATCGCCAGGACCCAGGTGAAGGCACTGCCGCCGATGCCGAGCAGGACGGCCCACAGCCACGGTGCCTGGGTCGGCCACCACAGGACGCCGAGCCACCCGCCGGCCGTCAGGAGCGCGAAGACCCACGGCAGCACCGGTCGGTCGCCGCTCCAGCGCATCGCGAGCGGCAGGGCCAGCGTCGTCGGGATGCCGACCGCCGTCAGGACGCCCTGCATCGATCCGGCCGCGGCGTGGCTCAGTCCCGCGTCGTGCAGGATCGCCGGGAACCAGCCGAACTGGGCGTAAGCCTGCGCAGACTGCGAGCCGAAGCACAGGGCGAGGGCCCATGCCAAGGGCGAGCGCAGCAGCGACGCGGTCGAGACACGGTGCGCTGCCGCAGCAGGGTCCTGGTGGACGTCGTGCCCGAGCAGGCCGAGCCAGGGCACGAGGGAGGCGAGGGCGAGCACCGCCCATGCCCCGAGGCCGAAGCGCCAGCTGCCGCCCGCGTCCGCGATCGGGACCGACGCGAACGAGCCGAGCGCGCCGCCGCCCATGAGGGCTGCGCCGTACAGGGCCGAGACGAGCGGCAGCCGGTCCGGGAAGTGCAGCTTCGCCAGCGGCGGGAGGACGACGTTGCCCACTGCCGCGCCCGCGAGCGCGAGGACCGTCAGGAGCACGAGCACGATGCTGGTGGGCGCGAACGCGCGCAGGGCCAGGCCCACGGCGGTGACGACCAGGACCATGGCCGCCGTCCGGTGCAGCCCGATGACCCTGACCAGGCCCGGCGAGGCGGTGCCGATGAGGGCGAAGCACAGGACCGGCAGCGTCGTGAGGGCGCCCGCCGTGGCCGCGCCCATGCCCAGGTCCTCGCGCAGCGGGTCGAGCAGGACCCCGAGGCTGCTGACGGCGACCCGCAGGTTCAGGGCGAGCAGGACGAGGCCGGCACCCGCCAGCAGACGTCCCGCGGGGGAGGGCGCGGCACCGGTCACCGACCCATCCTGGACCCGTTCACCCCGGCTACCCTCGGCGGGGTGAGCACCACCCCCGAGGGCACGCCCAACCCCGAGGCGCCCAACCCCCAGCTCCCGATCGCGCAGAAGATCCGGTTGCGCTACGCCAAGCGTGGCCGCCTGCGCTTCACGAGCCACCGCGACTTCAGCCGGGCGTTCGAGCGGGCGATCCGTCGCTCGGGCGTGCCGATCGGCTTCTCGTCCGGGTACACGCCGCACCCCAAGATCTCCTACGCCAACGCCTCGCCGACCGGGGCCGCCAGCGAGGCCGAGTTCCTGGAGATCGGTCTGACGCAGGTGCTCGACCCCGCGGACGTCGCACGCCGGCTCGACGAGGCATTGCCGCCGGGCATCGACGTCGTCGACGCGGTGGTGGCCGGACCCGGTGCCCTGGCGGACCGGCTGGAGGCCAGTGAGTGGCGCATCGAGCTGCCGTCGGCCGACGCCGACGAGGTGTCGCGAGCGGCCGAGGAGTACCTCGCGGCGGACGTCGTGGAAGTCGAGCGGATGACCAAGCGCGGACTGCGGATGATCGACACCCGCGCGGCAGTGGAGTCACTGCGCGTTCATCGTGAAGACGCCTCGGACACCCCGTGTGCGATACTGACCGTGGTCGTCCGACACCACACCCCGTCGGTTCGACCGGACGACGTTCTTGCCGGACTGCGGTCTCGAGCAGGTCTCGAGCTCGAAGGGACGCCAGTGGCGACCCGGGTGGCTCAGGGCCCGTTCGACGAGCAGGAAGGCACGGTCGGCGATCCACTGGCCATCGACCGCGACGCATCCACCTGATGACGACCGCGGCGGGCCAATGGGGAGCCGTGTGACAGGCCGGGTGCGTCGTCGCACCGGAGGGCGGACAGCGCTCCCCGGCTGACCGAGGCTTTTCGGTCCCTCGCGGACCGCAGACGCACAGGCCCGGGCCCCCTTGCGGTGCACCGGGCGAAGGAGAGCACATGCTCGACGAGACCGATACCGACACCACGACCACCGGGTCGAACCCGACCGGCACGACCACCACCTCCAGCTCGACCCGCCGCCGCGCCGCCGGCCGTCCTGCCGGCCCGCCCGCGCCGGTCAGCTCCGACATCTTCGCCGCGCCGGCCCCCGTGGAGGCCAAGACGCCCACGGCCACCGTGCAGCAGACCACGGACGCCCCCAAGAAGCCCGCCCGCACCCGCAAGGCCGCGGCCGCGAAGATCGCGCCGAAGCCTGCCGACGACGCCGTCGCCGACGAGACCGTGACCGCGCCGTCCGAGGGGCCCACCGCGGACGACGCGGCACCGGCCGAGGCGCCGGCCGCCAAGAAGCCCGCCCGCAAGCGGGCGGCCACGCGCAAGACCGCCGCCCCGGAGCCGGTGGCCACGGACGACGACACGCCCGCCGTCGCGGACGAGGCCCCGTCCTTCGAGACGGGCGACGAGAAGCCGGCCGCGAAGAAGTCCACGCGTGCCCGCAAGGCAGTCGCCACCACGGCGATGTTCCAGGCGCCCGAGACCACCGTCCTGCCGGCGCTCCCGTCCACGGACGACGAGGACCCCGAGGCGTCCGAGACCTCGACCGACGACGACGAGTCGGGCGACGGCGCCCCCAAGCGCCGCCGCCGCAGCCGCGGTGGCCGTCGTCGCCGCAAGTCCGACGACGACGCGTCCGGCTCCGACGCCCAGGAGGGCGATGGCGACGACGCGAAGGCCGCTACGGGCGAGTCCAAGGACGCGGGCGACGACGACGCGGGCGAGGGCAACCAGTCCTCCGGCAACACCCGTCGCCGTCGTCGCCGGGCGCGCGCCGGCGAGTCGGCCGGCTCGAACGAGGACGACCCGGACAACACCGTCGTCAAGGTCCGCAGCGGTCGCACCGCCGAGGACGAGATCACGGGTGTCTCGGGATCGACCCGGCTCGAGGCCAAGAAGCAGCGTCGCCGCGAGGGCCGCGAGGCCGGTCGTCGCCGCGCTCCGATCGTCTCCGAGGCCGAGTTCCTCGCCCGCCGCGAGTCGGTCGAGCGTCAGATGGTCGTCCGCGAGCACCCGGGCACCGACCCCGGCTCCCGCTACACCCAGATCGCGGTGCTCGAGGACAAGGTCCTCGTGGAGCACTACGTCGCCCGGGAGTCGCAGACGTCGCTCATCGGCAACGTCTACCTGGGCAAGGTCCAGAACGTGCTGCCGAGCATGGAGGCCGCATTCGTCGACATCGGTGCCGGCCGCAACGCGGTGATCTACGCCGGCGAGGTCGACTGGAGCGGTGTCGAGAACGGCAAGGCCCGCAAGATCGAGGAGGCGCTGTCTCCCGGCCAGACCGTCCTCGTCCAGGTCACGAAGGACCCGATCGGCCAGAAGGGCGCCCGGCTCACGAGCCAGATCAGCCTCCCCGGCCGGTTCCTGGTCTACGTGCCGGGCGGCGGCTCGAACGGCATCAGCCGCAAGCTCCCGGACACCGAGCGCGCACGTCTCAAGGCGCTGCTCAAGGAGGTCCTGCCCGAGAACGCCGGCGTCATCGTGCGCACGGCGGCCGAGGGTGCGAGCGAGGAGCAGCTGACGCGCGACGTCGCCGCGCTCAAGGCGCGGTGGGAGGACATCGAGGCCAAGGTCGCCTCGGCCAAGGCGCCGACCCTGCTGTACGCCGAGCCCGACCTCGTCATCAAGGTCGTGCGCGACCTGTTCAACGAGGACTTCGCCGAGCTGGTCGTCGAGGGCGACGACGCCTGGGACAACATCGAGGGCTACGTCTCCCACGTCGCGCCCGACCTCGCGGAGCGTGCGCGCCGCTGGGAGCGCCCCGAGGGCGACGACGCCCCCGCGAGCGTGTTCGACGAGCTGCGCATCGAGGAGCAGATCCACAAGGCCCTCGACCGCAAGGTCTGGCTGCCCTCCGGCGGCTCGCTCATCATCGACCGCACCGAGGCCATGACGGTCGTCGACGTCAACACCGGCAAGTTCACCGGCTCCGGGGGCAACCTCGAGGAGACGGTCACCAAGAACAACCTCGAGGCCGCCGAGGAGATCGTGCGCCAGCTCCGGCTGCGCGACATCGGCGGCATCATCGTCATCGACTTCATCGACATGGTGCTCGAGAGCAACCGCGACCTCGTGCTGCGGCGACTCGTCGAGTGCCTCGGTCGCGATCGCACGCGCCACCAGGTCGCCGAGGTGACGTCGCTCGGGCTCGTCCAGATGACACGCAAGCGCATCGGCACGGGCCTGCTCGAGTCGTTCAGCACCGACTGCGAGCACTGCAAGGGTCGTGGCGTCGTCATCACGGCCGAGCCGGTCGAGCCCAAGAAGGACGAGGGTCCGCGTCGTGGCCGTCGCGGAGGTCGTGGCGGCAACGGCAACAACGGCGGTGGGAACACCAACGGCAACAGCAACAACGGCGGCGGCCGTGGTCGTGGCGGTCGCGGCAACGGTGGCCCGAAGGACGATGCCTCCGGGACGTCGACGTCCGGGTCGCCCGCGTCCGACGAGCCCGTGGTCGACCAGTCGACGACGGTCGAGCCGGCGACCGAGCCCTCGAAGGAGGTCGAGACCCCCGTCGAGTCACCCGTCCTGGACTCCGACGCGGAGGCCAAGAACGACGCCGAGCCGCCTGCGACCACGGACGTCGACCCTGTTTTGACCGACGAGGGTGACGCTCCGTAAGATGGGACGTCGGTGCGCCCTCGGCGCGCCACTTTCCGTGCCCGGCACGGACCAAGATTTTCTTTGAACGACGCGAGTGAGGAATCCCGTGGTGTACGCAATCGTGCGCAGTGGCGGCACGCAGCAGAAGGTCGCCGTCGGCGACGTCATCGAGATCGACAAGGTGACGCAGACCGAGGGTGAGACCGTCACGCTGCCGGTCCTGCTCCACGTCGACGGCGACACCGTCACGACGGACGTCGACGCGCTGGCCAAGGTCTCGGTCACGGCCGAGGTCGTCGGCGCGACCAAGGGCCCCAAGATCGTCATCCAGAAGTACAAGAACAAGACCGGCTACAAGAAGCGCCAGGGTCACCGTCAGAAGTACACCCAGGTCAAGATCACCGGCATCTCGAAGTAAGGGACTCGAACCATGGCACACAAGAAGGGCGCAGCCTCCACCAAGAACGGCCGCGACTCCAACGCCCAACGGCTCGGCGTCAAGCGCTTCGGCGGTCAGGTCGTCAACGCCGGCGAGATCATCGTCCGCCAGCGTGGCACCCACTTCCACCCCGGCACCAACGTCGGTCGTGGCAGTGACGACACGCTGTTCGCGCTCTCGGCCGGCGCCGTCGAGTTCGGCACGCGCCGCGGCCGCAAGGTCGTCAACATCCTCCCGGCGGAGTGACGTCGGGAGTCACCAGTCACTGAAGGGGTGGTTCCGCTGCGGCGGGCCACCCCTTCGTCTTTCCCCGCATGTCGGTGCGGGTCACTTCTCAGGAGCAAGCACCCATGGCCGTCCCCACGTTCGTCGACCAGGTGACGCTCCACGTCTCCGCGGGCAACGGCGGGCACGGCGTCGCGTCGGTGCACCGCGAGAAGTTCAAGCCGCTCGGCGGTCCCGACGGAGGGAACGGGGGGAACGGCGGCGACGTCGTGCTGCGCGTCGCGGCCGACGTCACGACGCTCGTCGACTACCACCACGAGCCCCACCGCAAGGGTGGCAACGGTGCGCCCGGAGCGGGCAGCAACCGCAGCGGCGCCAACGGTGACGAGCTCGTGCTCCGCGTCCCGGACGGCACGGTCGTGCGCGACCCCGACACCGGCGAGGTCGTCGCCGACCTGGTCGGCGTCGGCACCGAGGTCGTGGTCGCGGCCGGTGGTCGTGGTGGTCTCGGCAACGCCGCCCTCGCCTCGAGCAAGCGCAAGGCCCCCGGCTTCGCGCTCAAGGGCGAGCCCGGTGAGGACCGTCGCATCGTCCTCGAGCTCAAGGTCGTCGCCGACATCGGTCTCGTCGGGTTCCCCAGCGCCGGCAAGTCGAGCCTCATCGCTGCGCTCTCGCGCGCCCGCCCCAAGATCGCCGACTACCCGTTCACGACGCTGGTCCCGAACCTGGGCGTCGTCACGGCCGGCTCCACGACGTTCACGGTGGCCGACGTGCCGGGCCTGATCGAGGGCGCGAGCGAGGGGCGCGGTCTCGGTCACGACTTCCTACGACACGTCGAGCGGTGCGCCGCGTTGGTGCACGTCATCGACTGCGCGACCGTGGAGCCGGGCCGTGACCCCCTGACCGATCTCGAGGTCATCGAGGCCGAGCTCACCGCCTACGCCGAGGCGCTGCCCGAGGGCGCCACCGGCAAGGACCTGCTGGAGCGGCCGCGGCTGGTCGCCCTCAACAAGGTCGACGTGCCGGACGCGCTCCAGATCGCGGGGTTCGTCCGCGACGAGCTCGAGGAGCGCGGCTACGACGTGTTCGACGTCTCGGCCGCGAGCCACGCCGGCCTGCGCGAGCTGTCGTTCGCCATGGCGGAGATCGTCGCTGCCCGCCGCAACGCGACGCCTACGCGCGAGGCCACGCGCATCGTCCTGCGCCCGCCGGCACCGAGCGGTGTCGGTGAGGAGTTCACGATCATCAGCCGGCAGGGCCCCGAGGGGCCGCAGTGGGTCGTGCGCGGCGAGAAGCCGCGTCGCTGGGTGCAGCAGACCGACTTCAGCAACGACGAGGCCGTCGGGTTCCTCGCGGACCGGCTCAACCGGCTCGGCGTCGAGGACAAGCTGCTGCAGCTCGGTGCCGAGGCCGGCGACGACGTCGTCATCGGCGGTTCCGGCCCCGAGGACGTCGACGCCGTCGTCTTCGACTTCGATCCGTCCATCACGGCCGGCGCCGAGGTGCTCGGCCGTCGCGGCGAGGACCAGCGCCTCTACGAGGGCGGTCGACGCACCTCGGTCGAGCGTCGTGAGCGACTGGCTGCCAAGCGTGCCTACGAGATCGAGGCACGCGAGCGTCGCGCCCGCGGCGAGGACGTCGAGTCGTTCGAGGAGTGGGTGGCGCTGCAGGACGGCGTCGAGCTCGAGGACGCCGACACGGACGTCGACGAGTGGGGCTGGGGCGAGGACGTCGAGGACCAGCGGTGACGCAGCGCATCGTCGTCAAGGTCGGCTCGTCCTCGCTGACGACGCCCGCCGGACACATCGCGCCGGACCGCATCGGCATCGTGGTCGACGCGCTGGCCGCGGCGCGGGCGCGGGGCGACGAGGTGGTGCTGGTGAGCTCAGGCGCCATCGCGGCCGGGCTCGGTCCGCTCGGGCTGCGCAGTCGCCCGCGTGACCTGGCCACCCAGCAGGCGGCCGCGAGCGTGGGGCAGGGCGCCCTCGTGGCGCGGTACTCCGAGCTGTTCGCCGGCTACGACCTGACGGTCGGCCAGGTGCTGCTCACGGTCGACGACGTGACGCGGCGCAGCCACTACCGCAACGCCTACCAGACGTTCGCGCGACTGCACGAGCTCGGCGTCGTGCCCATCGTCAACGAGAACGACACGGTGGCCACGAGCGAGATCCGCTTCGGCGACAACGACCGGCTCGCGGCGCTCGTGGCGCACCTGGTCCACGCCGACCTGCTGGTGCTGCTGTCCGACGTCGACGGGCTCTACACGGGGCACCCCTCGCTGCCGGAGTCGCGACCGATCACCGACGTGCACGGCCCTGACGACCTCGACGACGTCGACGTCGCGCGCGTGGGCTCGAAGGTGGGCACCGGCGGCATGGTGACGAAGGTCGAGGCGGCATGGATCGCGACGGGCGCCGGGATCCCCGTGGTGCTCGCCCGCGCCGACCACGCGCGTGCCGCCGT
>JALRCA010000282.1 GCA_023257515.1 Aeromicrobium sp. | reverse complement strand
ACGTGCTCGCGTGGCGCGGCCGGCACGTCCTCAACCCCGCGGCCGCCGGCGCCTTCCTCGTCTTCGCGATCCAGAACCTCGTCGGGCGCGACCTGGCCGTCAGCCCGATCTGGCAGACGGCCGCCACGGAGCCGCTGCTGCCGTTCGTCGCGGTCGGGGCGCTGCTGGTGCTCTGGCGGACCCGCCGGCTCGACCTCGGGGTCGTGCTCGTCGTGCCGGCGCTGGTGCTGATCGTGTGGGGACTGGTCGACGCGGGCCAGCCCGTGGGCGATGCCGTGCGGTCCGCGCTCACGTCGTACCCGATCCTGTTCATCGCGGGCTTCATGGTCAGCGAGCCGCTCACGCTCCCGCCGCGGCGTGCGCAGCAGCTCGTCGTCGCCGCGGTCACCGCGGTGGTCCTCGCCTACCCGACCGCGATCGCGGTCACCGGGGCCGAGCCGTTCAGCGCGGGCTGGTTCGGCATCACGCCCGAGGTCGCGATCCTGGTGGGCAACCTCGTGGCGTTCGCCCTCTCTCGTCGCACCGGCGTGCGCCTGGACTACCGCGGCAAGCGGCACCTCGGTGGCGACGTCTGGGAGCTGGCGTTCGTGCCGGCCCGACCCGTGCGCTTCGACGCCGGCCAGTACGTCGAGCTGCACGTGCCCCACGGCGGGGCCGACGTGCGCGGTGTGCGCCGGGTCTTCAGCATCAGCTCGCCGCCCGGTGCCGACGAGCTCACGGTGGCGATCCGGGTGCCGGAGCGGGCGTCGTCGCTCAAGCGCGAGCTCGTCGACCTGCCCGCCGGCACACGGGTCCGCGCGACGGGCGTGGGCGGCGACTTCCTGCTGCCGGCCGATGCGCCGGTCCTGCTCGTCGCGGGCGGCATCGGTGTGACCCCCTTCGTCAGCCAGCTGCGGTCGCGCGACCTCGCCTCCAGCGCCGTGCTCGTGTACGGCGTCGCCGACGGCGACGAGGTCGCCTACCGCGACGAGCTGCTGGAGAGCGGCGCGCGGGTCGTGGTCGTCTCGCCCAACACGCCGGAGCACCTGCCGGAGGGCTGGGAGCACGTGCAGTCGACGGTGGTGACCGGCGACGTGATCGACTCCGCGGTGCCGGACGCGGCCGAGCGACGGGCATTCGTGTCGGGTCCGCCACTCATGGTCAACGCCGTCCGGGGGCCGTTGCGTCGTCGGACCCGCAGCGTACGGACGGACTACTTCTCGGGATATTGACCGCTAGCGGGGTACCGGGAGGGTCCGGAGTGATTGCGGCCTGGTCGGACAGAGTTGATAGGAATAGACTCAACTTTGTCACCGTTGACCGTGATGACAGTCTTTTCACGGACCAGGAGCATCACACATGGACCTCTCGAACCTCACGACGCGCAGCCAGCAGGCCCTCGCGGGTGCGTTGTCGTCCGCCGCGGCCGCAGGCAACGCCTCGGTCGAGCCGGCCCACCTGCTGAGCGCCCTGCTCGAGCAGGACGGCGGCACCGCAGCGCCGCTCCTGCGCGCCGCAGGCGTCGACCCGGCCGTGGTGCAGGCCGAGCTGAAGACGGCGCTCGAGGCGCTGCCGTCGGCGAGCGGCGACAGCGTGCAGAACCCCGGGCTCTCGCGCAGCACCCACGAGGTGCTGCAGCGCGCCCTCGACCTCGCCGGCGAGCTCGGCGACGAGTACGTCTCGACCGAGCACCTCGTCGTCGGCGCCGCCACCGTCCAGTCGTCGGCGCGCGACGTGCTCGCCGCCCACGGAGCCACGCCCGAGGCACTCTCGTCCGCGTTCGAGGCGGTCCGCGGCGGAGCCCGCGTCACCAGCCAGGACGCCGAGGACACCTACCAGTCGCTCGAGAAGTACGGCATCGACCTGACCGAGCTCGCGCGTGAGGGCAAGCTCGACCCCGTCATCGGCCGCGACGCCGAGATCCGCCGCGTCGTGCAGGTGCTGTCCCGGCGCACCAAGAACAACCCCGTCCTCATCGGCGAGCCCGGCGTCGGGAAGACCGCCGTCGTCGAGGGCCTCGCCCAGCGCGTGGTCGCCGGCGACGTGC
>JALRCA010000218.1 GCA_023257515.1 Aeromicrobium sp. | reverse complement strand
CGTCCTCGGTGCGCAGGAGCGCCTCGAGCAGCACCTTGAGGCTGAACGGGAGGCTCGCGACGTCGAGGCCCTCCCCCTGCACCGCGTCGAGGCGGTAGTAGGTGTACGAGGCGTCGCCGACCTCGAGGGTGTCCTGGGCGTTGAAGCTGTCCACGGCCATCGTGTGCTCTCCTTCGCAGTCGTTCCCATCCTGCCCACCAGGAGTGCTGAGCGCCACGTCAGGCTGCCCTAACCCCTACCGGGTCCGGGCGTCGGTGCCCGGGGAAGTCTCTTGATATCAAGATACATGACATCGAGACGTGTCGCGAGCCAGGCAGCCCTCACCCGAGGCCCCTCGCCCGCCGTGCGGGAGCCGTCACCAGAGCGGAGGCACGTGGCCGAGCAGCGATCCGTAGAAGCCGATGTAGAGGATCGCGAGCACGAGGACCCCGAGCACGCCGACGACGTCGAGCACGACGAGGGCCCTCAGGTGCGTCTGGTCGGTCGTGGCGTCAGCGCCCGAGGCCCGCACCACACGCGAACGGCTCAGCAGGTCGGCCACGTCGCGCCCGAGTGGCAGGAGCAGCGGGACGAGCAGCAGCAGGAGGGCGACGTAGGCCGCTCCCCCGACGTGCCAGGACTCAGGGGTGGCACGTCGCAGCACGGTGGGCACGCCGATCGGCACGGCCGCGAACGCCAGGTCGAGCAGCACGGCCACGACGAGACCCCGCAGGAGACCGCGCCACGGGCCGACCGGACGACCCGAGCCCGGGTCCACCACGCGCAGCCCGACACGGTGCTTGCCCACGCTGTGGCCGCGCAGGCCCTGGCGGAGACCGTTGTTCCAGAGGACGAACAGCTCGCCCGCGACGAGGCCGCTGAGCACGAGCTCGTCGGAGAGCCCGATGCCCCACAGCGCGGGATCGTCCTCGGAGAGCAGCCGCACGAGGGCGTAGAACAGTGCGCCGCCGGTGAAGGCGACGCAGAAGAGCAGCACGTCGTGCAGCAGGGCAAGACGGCGCGACGAGGCAATCGTGGGCTCCACGCGGTGCTCGACCTGCTCAGCCCGCTCGACCTGCTCGCCGGTCCCGTCAGCCACCACGACTCACCTCATCCCTGCCACGAAGCGTACGGCCGCCCGGCCGTTGCGGACACGAGCCTCCCAGGTGACACCGACACCGAGGAGCGCCGCCCCCACCACGGCCAGCACGACCCAGCGCGGCAGCGCCCACGCCTCCGGACCGACGTTGCGCAGGGCCAGCACGAGGACTGCGAAGCCGCCGACCAGGAACGGCGTGCGCCAGCGGACCGCCAGCCCACCAGCCAGGAGCGCGACCCCCACGAGGCCCACGAGGAGGGCCCGCAGACCCGTCGGTGCCGTCAGGGCGAGCGTGAGGCTGGGCAGGACGCCGAGCAGGAGGCCCGGGAGCAGGGCCTCGGTCGAGCGACCGAGGCGCAGGACGGACCACAGGCCGACCGCGAGGAGGACGACGGCGAACGGCACGGTGTAGGCCTCGACGACGTCGACCTCGCTCGCGACGAGCCTCAGCACGTAGGCGACGCCGAGCAGGGCGGCACCGGCCGCGACGTAGGGCCGTCGGTCGACCGTGACGGTCCCGATGACGGTGACGACGACCCCGAGCGCCGTGACCACGAGCGCGCTCCACCCCAGGCTCACCGTCGCAGCCTCGATCGCCAGCAGCGCGGGCAGGACCGCGGCGACCTCGAGCGCCGGTCGTCGCAGGTCCCGACGCACCGCGAGCGAGACCCCGAGGGTCGCCGCGACGAGCGCCGTCCACACCAGCGCGGTCGGGCGATCACCCAGCTCGACGAGTCGGGCGAACGGCACGAGCGCCACGGACGCCCACACGACGGCGCCACCCGCAGCGACAGCCGTCCACACGTGGCGGTGCATGCCGGCGAACGCAGCGACGACGAGCCAGAGGACGCTGACGACCGAGAGGGTGAGTGCTGCGCCGGCCGGCGCGACCGCCGCCAGCGGCAGGAGCGCGACGGCCGCCAGGGAGACCCAGCGCCACCCGGTCGTGCGGAGGTGCAGCGAGGCCGGCACGACCACACCGACCGCGAGGGCGAGCACGAGCACCAGCAGGGAGCAGTCCTCCGCCGTGACCGCGGCGACGACCCCGACCGCTACCGACCAGGCGACGGCCCGGAGCAGGTGCGGACGCACGATCGTCGTGCCCGGCCACCGTCGCGCTGCCAGGAGGACCGACACGAGCGCGCCCGTCGCGACGAGGGCCGTCCACCAGGGCCACCAGGCGTCCAGGGACGAGGTGCCGACCGCGTCCCCCCACGACAGATCTCGATCCACCGTGGCGTTGCCGACGACGTCCAGCGCCTGTCCCAGTCCGGGCAGCGACAGGGCGCCGACGACCGCCAGGGCCACGAGGACGCTCACCCGTCCGGCCAGCCGCCAGGGGCCCTGGCCCGCGACCAGCCACGCCCCCACGGCGGCGAGGAGGGCCGGTGGCACCAGGTAGCCGGGGACGCCCCAGGCGTCCCCGGCAGGGATCGTGACGAGGAGGAGCACCGCCAGGGCACCACCCGCGGCCAGCGTGGTGACGGCGACCGGCACCCGACGCGCCGCCACCGCGCCGCCCAGCAGGCCCAGGGCCAGGAGCAGGAGCGGGAGTCCGTGGCCCCGCAGGAGCTGGTCGAGCGACGGGTGGCTGGTCGCGTCGACCACGGCCGTGGCCACCACCACGATGCCCGCGACGCCGGTCGCGGGCAGGGCGATCCAGGTGCCGATCCTGACGCGCAGCAGGTGGAGCGCACCGGTGAAGAGGGCGGCAGCCAGGAGGGCGATCACCGCGAGGACCACGGCAGGGAGCGAGGCGTCGGGGTCGACCGTCGCCGGCACGGCGACGGCGAACGGCCACGCCAGGAGACCGGCCACGACGGACGGCACCACGAGCTCACGGGCGCCCAGCCGCATGACCACGTGGACGAGCGCCGCGCCCAGGGCTCCCACGCCCAGCGACCAGACGAGGACCGCCTGCTGACCGGACAACGCGGACAGCCCCAGCAGGTCGAGCGCGACAGCCGCGAACCAGTCGATCGTGACGAGTCCGAGGGTGACGGCCCACAGCGCCTCGGCGGACGCGAGAAGCCGGCGGCGGGTCGACTCGGCGGCCAGGCCACCGAACGCCAGCGTCACGAGCAGCAGGACCCCGGCCCGTCCCCCGACGCCCAGCGACCCCCAGGCCACGCCGACGAAGATCGTCGCTGCCACGACCAGGAGGATCGCCCCGAGCGCGAGGACGAGACCCCCCACCGAGGGCGAGGCGCTGACCGGTCGCGGCGCGAGTGGGGGCGCCGCCGGCAGGTCGGCCGTCGGCGAGACGCGAGGCGCCGGTCCCGCGGGAGCCGGCGCGGTCGGCGGCGGGGCGGTCGGCGGCGGGGCGGTCGGGATCGTCGCCGCGCGGGCTTGGGCGACCCATGCGTCGGCGGCCCGCAGCGTCTGCCACAGGGCGGCGGCCGCCGGGGTGGACAGGTCGAGCCCGCACGAGGGGCACGTCCGCGCGCCCTCGATCGAGGCTCGGCAGTCAGGACACCGTGCCGGGTCCGCGTACACCATGCGCACACCCTGCCGGTCAGGTCAGGTCGAGACAAGCACCGCGACGCACTCCACGTGGTGCGTCATCGGGAACAACGCGAACGCCCGCAGCGAGTCCAGTCGGTAGCCGCGCTCCTGGAGCGCGGCCACGTCGCGCGCCAGCGCGGCCGGGTCGCACGCGACGTAGACCAGCCGCCGAGCGCCCAGCCGCGCGAGGTCCGGCACGGCCTTCTTCGCGCCGGTGCGCGGCGGGTCGAGGACGACGACGTCGCACCGGCCGTCGAGCGCGCCCAGCGTCGACCCGTCCCTCAGGCTGCGCTCGACCGGCGCCTTGAGCAGACGCACCTGCTCGAGGTGGTGCAGGTTGCGGCGGGCGTCCCGGTGACCTCCGGGATCGCCCTCGACGGAGACCACTCGTCCGGTCTCCCCCACCGCGTCGGCGAGGAACGCCGTGAAGAGCCCGACGCCCGCGTAGAGGTCGGCCACGTGGTCGCCCACGCCGACCTGGGCTCCGGCCAGCACGGCGTCCGACAGGGTCGCGGCCGCCTGCGGGTGGACCTGCCAGAACCCGGACCCGGAGACACGGAAGTCGTGTCCCGACACGTGCTCGCGGACGTGGGCCCGACCGGCGCGCCGGTGACCGTTCGAGTCGACCAGGCCGTCCAGTGCCAGATCACGGGGGACCCGCGAGTCGGTGACGACGAGGCGCTCACCAGTCGAGGAGACCACGGCCTCGACCGGCCCGGGGTCCCAGGACAGGGCCGGCACCTCGGCCAGGCCCGGGTGCGCGATGAGGCACCGCTCGACGTCGACGACCTCGTGGGACCGGTGGCGCCGTAGTCCCGTCCGGCCGTGTCGGTCGGTCGTGTAGGTGGTGCGCGTACGCCAGCCGAGCACGGGCGACAGCTCCTCGACCTCGACGTCACGCTCGATGCCGGCCAGGCGTTGCAGCTGCTCCGAGACCACCGTTCCGAGCAGACGTCGTTGGGCCGCCGGGTCGACGTGCTGGAAGTCGCAGCCACCGCAGTCGCCCGCGTAGGGACAGGGCGGCTCCACCCGGTCCGGAGACGGCTCGAGGACCTCGACGGCGTCGGCCCGCAGGAACCGGCTCGTCCGGTCGGTGATGCGCACCCGCACGGTCTCGCCGGGCAGCGTGTGGCGGACGAAGACCACCTGGCCGTCCAGCCGGGCGACGCAGTGCCCGCCGTGCGCGACAGGACCGACCTCGACGACGGGGAGGTCCTCGGACTCCGTCATCGGGGACCGCGGACGCCACGACGCACGTCGCCGGGCGCCGGACGGTTGAGTCGCTCCTTGGCCCGGCCGGCCGAGCTGAGCTGGTACGGCACGCTCGTGACCATGACGCCGGGCACGAACAGCAGGCGTCCCTTGAGCCGCAGGGCCGTCTGGTTGTGCAGGAGCTGCTCCCACCACCGACCGACGACGTACTCGGGGATGTAGACGGTGACGATGTCGCGC
Organism: Aeromicrobium sp.; assembly: GCA_023257515.1. GTDB lineage: Bacteria > Actinomycetota > Actinomycetes > Propionibacteriales > Nocardioidaceae > Aeromicrobium. The sequence goes on along the minus strand of JALRCA010000218.1, from coordinate 780 downwards.
GGGTTGTCCTTGCGGCGCGACTTGACGTACTTCATGACCGGCCGCACGAGCTCGCGGTAGGGCGACTCGATGATCCGCAGCGGGACCTGGATGTCGAGGTCGGTCCACTCCTGGCGCAGCTGCTCCGACTCCCCCGGCTCGCGCTCGACGAACAGCGCCTCGAGGGTGTTGGGCCGCGAGACCCGCGCGTACGCCAGGGCACGCAGCGTGGGCTTGTGCAGGCGGCCGACGAGCACCACGGCGTGCACGCGCGAGGGCAGCATGACGTCGGAGTCGTCGAAGGCCAGCTCGTCGGAGACCCGTGCGTAGTGGCGGCGGATGGCGTTCATGAGCACGAACACGACGACCATCGCCAGGATCGCGATCCAGGCGCCCGCGAGGAACTTCGTGACCAGCACGATCACGAGGACCGTCGCCGTCATGGCCAGACCGAAGGCGTTGATCGCCCGCGACCTCTTCATGTGCCGCCGAGCCGCAGGATCGGTCTCCTCGGCCAGGTGCCGCGTCCAGTGCCGGATCATGCCGAGCTGGCTGAGGTTGAACGACACGAAGACGCCGACGATGTAGAGCTGGATGAGCTTCGTGACCTCGGCGTCGAAGGCGAAGATCAGCACGATCGCGGCCACCGCGAGGAGCAGGATGCCGTTGCTGAAGGCCAGGCGGTCGCCGCGGGTGTCGAGCTGGCGCGGCAGGTAGCCGTCACGAGCCAGGATCGAGCCGAGCACCGGGAAGCCGTTGAATGCCGTGTTGGCGGCGAGCACGAGGATGATGCCCGTGCAC
>JALRCA010000049.1 GCA_023257515.1 Aeromicrobium sp. | reverse complement strand
CTGCGAGCCCGCGGTTACGACGACAACCTCATCACCAGAACTCTCGACCAGCTTGGCAAGGCTGCCTCGGTCGGTGCCGGTCATGACCTGCACGAGGCAAACCGGGACGTCTATCAACTGCTCCGTTACGGCGTACACGTGAAGCCTGGCATCGGTCAGCAGACAGAGACGGTCTGGCTCATCGACTGGGCGAACCCGGACGCCAACCACTTCGTCGTGGTCGAAGAAGTCACGGTGCTCGGCCAGCACACCAAGCGCCCTGACGTCGTGCTCTACGTCAACGGCCTTGCCTTGGCAACCATCGAACTCAAGCGCTCCTATGTAGGGGTGTCTGAAGGTATCCGTCAGACCCTCGGCAACCAGGACAAGCAGTTCATCCGGCCGTTCTTCTCTACCGTGCAGTTCGTCTTCGCCGGCAACGATGTCGAGGGCCTGCGCTACGGCGTCATCGATACGCCTGAGAAGTACTGGCTGGAGTGGAAGGAACCGTCAGAGGTCGCCGACCCGCTCGACCGCGCCCTACTGCAGCTGTGCGACAAGCCTCGACTCCTTGAACTGATTCACGACTTCATCGTCTTCGACGCAGGCGTCAAGAAGGGCCCGCGCCACAACCAGTACTTCGGCGTCAAGGCCGCTCAGGAGCGCATCGCGAAGCGCGAAGGCGGCATCATTTGGCACACCCAAGGCTCCGGCAAAAGCCTGACGATGGTCTGGCTCGCCAAGTGGATTCGGGAACATCAGGATGATGCGAGGGTCCTGCTGATCACCGACCGCACCGAGCTTGATGATCAGATTGAGAATGTGTTCAACGGCGTCAACGAGCAGATCTACCGGACGTCGAGTGGCGCTGACCTCCTGGGCACGCTGAACCAGACACAGGAGTGGCTCATCTGCTCTCTGGTCCACAAGTTCCGAGGGGGCGACGACGACCCGGGGCTCGACGATGCTAGCGAGGACTTCATTGCCGAGCTGAACGCCAAGATCCCGAAGGACTTCAAGGCGAAGGGCAACGTCTTTGTCTTCGTCGACGAGGCTCACCGCACCCAGTCCGGCAAGATGCACACGGCCATGAAGCAGTTCCTGCCCGGGGCGATGTTCATCGGCTTTACTGGCACCCCACTGCTCAAGGCCGACAAGGCCACCAGCATTGAAACCTTCGGTTCGTTCATCCACACGTACAAGTTCGATGAGGCCGTCGAGGACGGCGTCGTACTGGACTTGCGCTACGAGGCTCGCAACATCGATCAGAACCTCACGTCACCCGCCCAGGTGGACAAGTGGTTCGAGGTCAAGACCAAGGGCATGACCGACCTCTCGAAAGCCGAGCTCAAGAAGCGCTGGGGCACCATGCAGAAGGTCGTCTCAAGTGAGCCGCGGGCCAAGCAGATCGTGAACGACATCCTGCTCGACATGGAGACCAAGCCTCGCCTGATGGATGGGCACGGCAACGCCATGCTTGTCGGCTCCAGCATCTACCAGGCCTGCAAGTTCTACGAGCTGTTCTGCAACGCCGGTTTCAAGGGCAAGTGCGCCATCGTTACCAGCTACGTCCCGAACGCAAGCGACATCTCCAAGGAGGACTCGGGCGAAGGCAAGACCGAGAAGATCCGTCAGTACGACATCTACCGCAAGATGCTTGCTGACTACTTCGACGAACCCGAGGACACTGCAGTTGGCAAGGTCGAGGAGTTCGAGAAGGCCGTCAAGGAGCAGTTCGTCGAGAACCCCGGCCAGATGCGACTCCTGATTGTGGTCGACAAGCTCCTCACTGGCTTCGACGCTCCGAGCGCGACCTACCTCTACATCGACAAGAAGATGCGCGACCACGGCCTCTTCCAGGCAATCTGCCGAGTCAATCGTCTCGACGGTGACGACAAGGACTACGGCTACATCATCGACTACCAGGACCTCTTCAACTCGCTCGAGGACGCGATCAGCGACTACACGTCGGGAGCGCTGGACGGGTACGAGAAGAAGGACATCGACGGTCTGCTCAGTGACCGCATCGAGAAGGCGTGCGAAGACCTCGACGACGCCCTGGAGCGCGTCCGTGCTCTCGTCGAGCCTGTCGCTCCTCCAAAGAACACGCTGCAGTACCAGCAGTACTTCTGTGCGATGGAGCATGGCAACGCCGAGCAGCTCAAGATCAACGAGCCCAAACGCGTCGAGCTCTACAAGGCGGTCGCTGCCGTGACGCGTGCCTTCGCCAACCTCGCGAACGAGATGACGGAGGCGGGCTACAGCGAAGCCGAGGCAGAAGCGATCAAGAAGGAGATCGCCCACTACATCGATGTCCGGGCAGAGGTGAAGCTCGGAGCCGGCGAGGATGTCGACTTCAAGCAGTACGAAGCCGGCATGCGGTTTCTGCTCGACACCTACATCCAGGCCAGCGCATCCGAGACTGTCTCGAACTTCGAAGACACCGGACTCATCGACCTCATCGTCAAGCTCGGCGCCGGTGCGATCGACAAGCTGCCCGCAGGCATCAAGAACAGCCCCGAGGCCGTGGCCGAGACGATCACCAACAACATGCGCAAGGTGATCATCGACGAGCGCGCCATGAACCCGAAGTACTACGACCGGATGAGCGAGTTGCTCGACGCCATCATCGAGGCACGTCGTCAGCAAGCCACCGACTACCAGGAGTACCTCGCCAAGCTCCTCGACGCCGCGAAACAACTCGGCGCCAAGGAGTCAGACACCAAGTACCCAGACTGGGCCGACAACGGCGCTAAGCGCGCCCTGGTCGACTTCTTCTTCCCTGATGAGCACCTCGCCATTGAGATCGACACCATCGTCCGGCATACCAAGCCGGACGCTTGGGTCGGTAACCCGATCAAGGAGCGCAAGGTCAAGAACGCCATTCGCGTCAACCTTGGTGATGGTTTCGACCAGGCGAAGCTCGATGAACTCTTTGAACTCGTGAAGGCGCGCCATGAGTACAGCTAGCGCCTACCTATCCGTCCGAGGGATCGACATCGACGTCGTCTACAAGGACATCAAGAACCTTCACATTGGCGTCTACCCACCGCTCGGACGCGTGCGCGTCGCGGCACCTGAGCGACTCGATGATGATCAGGTCCGGCTCGCCGTCATCCAGCGACTGCCCTGGATCAAGCGCCAGCGCGAGCAGCTCAAGACCGCACCACGACAAACCGCACGCGAGATGATCACGGGGGAGTCCCACTACGTGTGGGGACTCCGAAAGCGACTGAAGGTTGTCGAGCGACCCGGCCACACCCACTTCGAGATCGACGGCGACCGACTGGTGCTCTACACGCCGAGAGACACCACGGCCGAGCAGCGCCGAACGGCACTCGATCGGTGGCACCGTCAGCAACTTCGCGAAGCTCTCCCCGCTGTGATCAGCGCCTGGGAGCAGGCGCTCGAAGTGTCGGTGCCCAAGTGGACGATCCGACGTATGAAGACCAAGTGGGGGTTATGCAATCGCGAGAGCCGTCATCTGTGGTTCAACGTCGAGCTAGCGAAGAAGCACCCCGACTGCCTCGAGTACATCGTGGTCCACGAGATGACTCACTACTTTGAGCGCAACCACGGTGTGCGCTTCACGAAGCTGATGGACAAGTACCTGCCCGATTGGCGGAGCCGGCGCGATCAGCTCAACGGCTCACCGTTGGCCGAGGAGACCTGGTGATGTTGACGAGTGTCGGGGACGCTAGCTCTCGCGCCTGCTGTCTGGGGTCGATATGAGTCCGAGGCCGGGCGGTGAGGCCGACAAGCTCGGTAACAAGTACGAGGCCGCCTGGGCAGTTCGGCATGCGCTCTACTGCATCGCCGATGATCGCCATTCGCTGACGCTTGAAGATGTGGATACCGAAGTCGGCAAGGGGTCGGAGTTTACCTTTGCGAGCAGTACGGCAACCGAGGTTCACCAGCTCAAACGTCAGAATGGCAACAGCAATAGCTGGTCTGTGAAGGCTCTTGCTGACCTCAAGGTGTTCGAGGCGGCCTCCGAACACGTCGCTGCTGGCCGCGACTTTCACTTCGTCTCCCTGGTCCCATGTCGGCCGCTGCAAGAGTTGGCTGAACGGGCACGAAAGTCAGCCGACCTCGTTGAGTTCACCCAGTCCTGGCTGACAAACGAACTGCAGGATGTGTTCAACCAACTAGCAGCGGATTCCGTCCTCGGTAGTCCGCAGAAGGCGTGGGCCACCCTCCGAGGGATGTGGCTATCGGTCCAGGGCGAGGGCGACATCGTACGGATGAACGCCATGCTGGCCGGGCGTCAACTAGGGGGCGCTACCGGCGAACTCATCGCCCTCGCCATCGGTGACATCCTGCTCGAGAACTTGGGCCGTCGACTGACGCGCGTTGAACTTCTACAGCTCCTCGCGGCCAAGGGCATTCACCCCTTGACGGCCGACTCACGCCGGAGTGCGTGGGAGCAGGTTCGCGCGGTGACTAACAGCTGGCGCGATTCGGTCCAACGCGAACTGTTGCAGCCACGCATTGAGCGCAGCGAGGCCAGTGAGGCAATCGCAGCACTAAGCGATCGTCGGGTTGCTCTAGTGGCCGGTGCCGCCGGAGGCGGCAAGAGCGCTGTCCTGGAACAGTCCGTCGAGAAGCTCGAGGCTTCGGGTGCGCACGTGCTCGCGTTGCGCCTCGACCGCCTCGAATCCTTTGCATCTACTAGTGACCTTGGCCGACAGCTCGGCCTAGAGACATCGCCGGCAGTGGTTCTTGCTCTTGCGGCGGACGGTCGCGATGCCTATCTCGTGGTCGACCAGTTGGACGCCGTCAGTCTGGCGTCCGGTCGCATGCCCGAGAGCTTCGACGTGGTCATGGATCTTATCGGTGAGGCACTGTCTGTAAGCGGACTCAAAGTCCTTCTGGCGTGCCGCGAGTTCGACATCGACAACGACCACCGGATTCGTTCGCTGACGAATCGGCCAGACGCCGTGAAGGTCCCAGTTGGCCTGCTTGCCGCTCCGGTGGTCGACGCAGCCGTGACGGCGATGGACCTCGACGCGACGAAGTTGACTTCCTCACAGCGGTCGATCTTGCAGACGCCGATGCACCTCGTCCTTCTCAACTCGATCGCGAGCCAAGACAAAGCACTCGCCTTCCAATCTCGGGGCTCACTGTTCGAGGCCTACTGGGAGCGCAAGCGCCAGATGACCCGTGCGAAGCGAGCCGGCGTCCGATTCAACGCGGTGCTGAGTCGGGTCGCGAACGCGGCGAGCGATCGGCAGACGTTGTCGGTTCCCGTCGAAATTCTCGACGAAGATGAGCTCATCGAGGATGCCAACGTCCTCGTTTCTGAGCACGTGCTCGCTCGTGACGGCGACCGAATCGCCTTCTTCCACGAGACATTCTTCGACTACGCCTTCGCGCGCCAGTGGGTGTCACGGTCCGAGTCGCTGACCGACTTCCTGTTGCGCGACGAGCAGGAGCTGTTTCGCAGAGGCCAGGTTCGCCAGGTCCTACAGCACCTCTATGAGCGAGAGCCGGAGCGCTTCAGGGTGGAGGCAGTAGCCGTTCTGACCAGTGATCGGGTGCGCTTCCACATCAAGGAGACGGCGCTCGCCGTACTCTCCAACCTCGGTGCGCCCAGCAGTGAGGACGCTGAGGTCATCTTCGAGGTAGCAGCAACGAGGCCGAGCTACGAGGAGCAGCTCTGGCTGCACACCCGACGCGTTCCCTGGTTCAGGCGGTTCTACGAGGACGGCACCGTCGCATCTTGGCTTGATAGCGGCGACTCAACACTGCAGCAACGCGCAGTCAATCTCATGATGAGCGCGGTGAGAGAGATGCCTGATGAGGTGGCTGAACTACTCGGTGGTCGCCAATCCGCTCCGGAGTATCTGAACTGGTTGCGCTGGATCGCTCGCTTCTCCGATCCGTTCCTGAGCCGCAACCTCTTCGATCTCATCCTTGCAGCAGTCAGCGAGGGCGGATTTGACGCGGCGGAGCACGAGCTGTGGTTGGCGGTTCACGACCTGGCGAAGAGGCAGCCACTCTGGGCCATCGAGTTGATCGAGGCTCGGTTCATCGAGCATGCCGACGCCCTCGCGATCGGTGAAAGTGGCAAGGTCGTTTTGCTCGGTCTACGTGAGTACGGGGCCTCCGAGCTGGTCCGCGAAGCTGCTGCAGCTGAACCGCTGGCTTTCGTGCAGACAGTCGTCCCGTACCTGCGTCGAGTCATGGCGGCCACTGCGTATGAGCCTCGCCCAGATGATCCGATCCGGGATCGGCACTTCTGTGCGCGGTTCGAGGTCGACGAACTGGATGACAGGGACCTCGATGACGCGCTCTTTGCTGGGGCGGTTCATGCACTGGAAGCACTCGCCCGGACGGCGCCTGGTGAGGTTCGTCCGCTGCTTGAGGAACTCGCCGAGGATCCTCACGACGCGGCGCAGTTCTTGCTCTACCGTGCGCTGACGGCCGGTGAAGCCACCTTCGCCGAGTGGGCCGCAACGCTTCTCCTCGAAGGCGGCGCTCGACTCGACTGCGGTTACATGGCCGACTCGGATTGGGCAGCACGAGAACTAGTGAAGGCGATCGCACCCCACCTTCCCATCGACGTTCATCAGCAACTTGAGGACTTGTTCCGAGACCTGCGAAACGCCTATGAGAATCGGTATAGCTTCGGACGGTCGGCGTTCACGTTCATGTCAGCTCTCGAGGAAGACAGGCTGACCGAGGCCGGAACCCGCAGGCTGGGCGAGTACCGCCGCAAGTTCGACGAAGACGCACCTGCCGAACCTCGTGGCGTAACTGGGGGCATGATCGGCTCTCCGATCGGGTCAGAGGCAGCCGCCAAGATGTCCGACGACCAATGGCTTAAGGCCATGATAAGGCACAACGATGATCGAACGGATTGGAGTAACTTCACGGGCGGTGCTCGGGAGTTGTCCCACGTTCTGCGCGAGGAAGCCAAGGCCGATCCGAAGCGATTCGCCCTGCTGGCCCTCAATGTCACGCCCGAGCTCAATGCAGCGTTCGCCGACGGCCTGTTAATGGGCTTCGCAGACGCTGAGCGATCGGACGAAGCCGCACCACTGATCTTCGACGCTGTGCGGCATCTTGCGTCGCTCGGACACGACGACGTCGACCGATGGCTGGGCAACTCTCTTCGGCGCTACTACAGCGACGTTCCGCTTGATCTCGTCGAGTTGCTGCTCGAGCGTGCCCTCCACTCGCCCGACCCCGAGGATGACTCGCCCATCTTCACTCGCGACGGGGACGACGGTAGAGCTGCCGCTGACATGCACAACAACGCCATCAACACGGGTCGTGGCAGCCTTGCGGAGGCTCTGGGTGACTTGTTGGTCTACGACGCCGAAGGTGAACGTACTGAGCTAGTCCGACCGCATCTCGACACGCTCGCGAGCGACCCTGTGCTCTTCGTCAGGTCGAGCGCCGCCCACACGCTCGCGGCTGCCCTTCGCCATGCCCGCCCGGATGCCGCCTCGGCGTTTGAGAAGCTGATCGATGCCGACGACCGAATCCTGGCAGCCGGAATGGTGCAACGCCTGATGCTCTACATCGGCAACGTCGATCCGGACGTTGTCACGCCGGTTATCGAGCGCATGCTCGCCTCGCAAGACGCCGAGGCACGGGAAGCTGGGGGAGTCCTGGCAGCTTTCGCTGGGCTTGAGTGGGGCCGTCCGGACTTGCTCACGAAGGCGCTCGAAGGTGATGCCATGTCCCGCAAGGGAGTGGCTGAAGTATGTGCGAATCGCGTTGACCGGACGTCGAACGCGGCGCTCGCAATGACCACCCTCAGAACGCTGATGAACGACGAAGATGCCGCCGTGCTTGAGGCGGTCGCCAGAGTTGCTCCCCATCTGCGCAATCACCAGCTTCGTCCCTTTGCCGACCTACTCGCTGCGTTGATCGACTCGCCGGCTTACGACCACGCCACACCACAGCTCTTGTTGACCCTGCAGCACGCGCCAGACAAGGTCGATGACTTGGTTTTGAAGGCTGCGCAGCGGTTCATCAACCTGTTCGGCGCAGATGCTGCGGACCTTCGCACGGGCGCCGCGGGAGATGCTCACTACATCAGCGAACTGGTGGTTCGCGGGCTCGCTCAGTCGCGCGACAGGGAACATCGGGCGGCCCTACTGAATGTGCTGGATGCCTTGCTCGAACTGGGCGTCTACGGCGTGGGTGACGCGATCGCGAAGTCCGAGCGACTGTAAGGAAGCTTCGCTAAGTGGTTCGTCCCTGTGGGCGCAACTCGACTTCCCGTCGCTTGAGCACATTCAGGACAGTCGTCTTGCCGATGTCAAAGTGGCGGGCGATCCGCCTCGTGCTCCAGCCTCGCACGTACAAGTCCTCGATCTCGGCCAGTTGCCGCGAACTCAGACGCGCGCGGCCCCGTCTCTCCGCGGGCGATTCAGCCGAGCGAGCGGAAGGGGCTGACAGGAGGGCAGCGGTGTTGGGATTCGCCTGGGCCAGGACTACCAAAAGTAGATCGTTGGAACCACGGTCCTTTGAGGGCCGTGGTTCCTTCTTTTCCCATGAGAGGTGTCTCCGGGGGCGTTCGAGGGTCAGGAACGGCCGGGGGTCAAATGTCATCCCAGGCGATCTGCTCGTAGACGGAGCTAAGCTCAGTGACGATCTGCGTCACGTCTCCCATCTGCACCGTCCCAATCCGACCAACGGGCGACACACCCACCGAGTTCGTAAGGAACGCGGCGGTGAATTGGCCGACGTCCCTGAGGTTCACCGGCTCCCTCGCGGAATGCAATTTGTTGGTAGTCAGAGCCGTCTCGAGGAGATGCCATGTGACGCCGGGAAGCGAGGGCTGCGTCGGCCATACCACCCGAGTGCCGTCGTAGAAAGCCAATGTTCTCGCCTGTTGTCTCGGAGATGAAGCCGTCGAAGCTGATGTGGAGTGCGTCGTCGAAGCCTGCGCGTTCGGCCTGGACGGCGTGGAAGATCTTGCAGAACGTCCCGACGTGCTTGAGGTGGGCGACAGGTCGCTGGTATTCGACGGGTAGCAGAGAGACCGGTTCGGTATTGGCGGCAACCGGAGGTCTCTGCACGGTCATGACGGACAGTTGACCGGGGTTCTGCTCGAAGAACGTGGTGCGTAGGTAGGAGTCGGGCATGCCGTCTGCGGCGAGGCGCATCAGGTCGCGTGCGTGGTCTAGGTCGATCCCGTGGCCAAACAGCTCTCGGTGGGATCTTTCGATCCGCTCGAGGTGCAGGTGGAGGCCACGAACCTTGCCTGAGCGGACCTGCATCGAAGTGAAATGCCCGTAGTTGATCAGAGCCGGGTGATGTAGGTCGTCGCCCGTAGGCGTGTGACCGTTCAGCAGGATGCGGAGTGGACCGTCACTGCTGAGCTGGCTGCTTGCTTGCGACTCCATGATGCCTCCGGTTCGCGCGGCCATGAGCGTTTCCGAGGGTTGGCGCTGAGGGCTGATGAACGATCCGCCACCGCACTTGGTACGAGGTGCGTGGCCGCCTGCGAAGACGGCGACCACGCACCCCGTCTGGCTACTTCCGACTCGGCAGTGCCAGTCCGGCCACAACGGCGGAGATCACGGCCGCGGCCGCAGCGACACCGAAGGCCGACGCGAAGCCGGACCCGGTCTCGCCGGTGAGGCTGGCTGCCGCGACGCTCGATACCACTGCAGCGCCGAGTGAGGCGCCGAACTCGTGGAAGGTCGAGATGATGCCAGAGGCGATCCCGGCCTCGTGCGGCTCGATCAGCCCCAGGGCGGTCGCGGATGCCACGACGAACAACGTGCCGATGCCCGCCGCGCCCAGACTGATGCCGAGAACAACCCCGACGGTCGTCTCGAAGACCGCGGGGATGGTGAGCCCGATGGCAGCGACGAGGAGCCCGGCGACGCCGAGCGCTCGCCCGCCCGTGCGGCCGATGACTCGTCCGCCGACCTGCGCGCCGGCCATGGTGGCCAGGGCCACGGGGAGGAAGAGCAGGCCTGTTGCGAGCGGTCCTAGATCGGCGCGATCCTGCAAGTAGAACGAGCCCAGGAAGAACACGGCCACCATGAGCGCCGTGGCGATGGCGATCACGAAGGTGCCCGAGGCCACCGGACGTCGCGTGAGCAGGCCAAGATCCATCAGCGGCGAACGGGCGACGCGCTGCCACGCGCCGAATGCCGCGTAGAGGACAATGGACACGGCGAAGAGTGAGAGAGTCCGAGGCTGCAGCCATCCGGCCTCGCCCGCATCGATCATGGCGTAGATCAGCGTTCCGGTGGCACCCGTGACGAGCAAAGCACCCAGGACGTCGGGACGAGCACTCGCACCGGGTGTTTTGACCGGTGGCATCTCAGGCAGAGCACGCAGCAGTATCACGAAGACGAGCACGCCGGCGGGCACATTTACGAAGAACACCCAAGGCCATCCCGGCCCCGCAGAGAGCACTCCGCCGACCAGGACGCCGACAGCTGCACCGGCGCCGCCCAGCGCTGACCAGATACCGAGAGCGCGGTTGCGCTCCTCGCCCTCGAACAGTCGCACGACGACGGAGAGTGCGGCCGGCGACAGGAGCGCTGCGCCGATTCCCTGGCCGACTCGACTGCTGAGAATCGTGGCGCCGTCCTGTGCCACGCCAGCGGAGAGCGAGGCCAGCGTGAAGATGGTCAGTCCGGTATAGACGAGGGTCCGCGGGCCGATGAGGTCAGCGAGACGTCCGCCGAGAAGCATGAGTCCGCCGAATGTCAGCGTGTAGATGCTGACGACCCAGGTGACCGCCTCGCGACTCATGTCGAGATCTGCGCCCATCAAGGGCAACGCGATCGCGACGACTGTCACGTCGAGAATGAGCATGAACTGTGCCAGGCCCAGCATGCCCAGGGCCAGCCATCGTCGTGGATGTGGCTGATTTCCTGCGACGTCGCCCGCAGGGGTGGTGTTGGACGCGGTCGTCATGACCGCACCTCCTTAAGTTGGACTTCGGTGTACGAGATCGCTCAACCGATACACTAAGCCAGACATTCCCGTCCACGTTAAGAGCTTTGAAGATGCCTCCAGCGCAACCGCAGCAGCGCACAACCCGAGGCGTGGTGCGCAGCGACGGCCGGCGCCGCGGACCGCGATCGGACGCCATCCGTAATCGATCGGCCATTGTGGAAGCGGCAGTCCACACTTTCCGCCTGAGGCCGGAAGCGTCCATGAACGATGTCGCTGCTGCGGCCGGGGTCGGCCGGGCCACGCTCTACGGGCACTTCACGTCTCGGGCCGAACTTGTCGATGCGGCACTCTCTGACGTGCTCAGTCGGGGCAACGTCGTGCTGGCTGCGCTCGATCTCGACGGCGACGTTCCCGCGGCTTTCACCAGCCTGGTCTCTGCGAGCTGGGAACTACTCGACGAGTCTCGCGCCCTCCTCGAAGTCGCTCAGAAGGAACTTGCGCCCGATCGAATCCGAGCGCTGCACGCACCGCTCGAGGACCGCGTGGTCAATCTGATTGAGCGGGGGAGAAGCGAGGGGGTCTTCCGAATGGACCTCCCCACCACGTGGCTGGTTGCCTCAATGCACGCCTTGCTGCAAGCGGCGGCGGCGGAGATCGCCGCTCAGCGGCTGTCTTCCGCGGATGCGCCGAGGTTTCTGAGCGCCACACTTCTGGCCTCATTCAGCCTCTAAGCAGCGGCTGAGGCAGTGTTGGGACGGCTCGTGCACGTCATACCCCTACCTGGCCTGGTACTTGCACCATGTGTCTCGCGGTGTTGAAGTTGACTTTGGCGAGCACCACCAACGTCCTCTCGTGGGACTCACGAAGCTCCCGGACCCTCAGGGTTCGGGAGTTTCGCGTTTCTCGGTGGGTTGGCAGTCCTGGTCAGGTCGACGGTGAGCCCGCGGATACCGACGTGCCGAGCGGGAGGCGGCGTTGCACGGGCGACCTGAACGACTCGACGAGCGCGGTGTCCGTCGATGAGGTGACGCCGCCCGTCGAGGAACGCGGCACGAGCTCGTCGTCCTGAGGTGCCGCACGCCGATGATGGGGTCGGGAAGCAGGGATCAGGACGTGACGTCCTCAGCGACCGTCGGGTTGACGCTGACGCCGAGTCCCTCGATGGCCGTCTCCAGCACGGACCCAGGTCGCAGGTCGCCCGCGGCGGGCGTCACCCCGGGCGTGCCGGTGAGGATCACGTCGCCGGGCCTCAGCGTGAGGAACTGGCTGCAGTAGGACACGAGCTCGGCCGCGGAGAAGAGCATGTCGGACGTCGAACCGGTCTGCCACAGGACGCCGTCCACTCGGAAGGAGAGCTCGAGCTCGCGCCCTCCGTCGACGTCGTCGGCGCCGACGAGGAAGGGACCGAGCGGCGTCGAGCGGTCGAAGACCTTGCCCTGGAGGGCCTCGGACGTGCGGTGCTGCCAGTCGCGCATGGACAGGTCGTTCGCCACGCTGAAACCGGCGATCGCGGCGGCTGCCTCTGAGGGATTCGCGCGATGCAAGCTCGTTCCCACGATGACGGCGAGCTCCACCTCGCCTTGCACCTGACGGCTCACCGAGGGCAGCGTGATGGCGTCCCGCGGCCCGGTCAGGGTGGACGCGAACTTCGCGAAGAAGGTCGGGTACTCGGGTAACGAGCGCCCGAGCTGCTCGATGTGACTGCGGTAGTTCAGCCCGATGCACAGGACGTGCTCCGGCGCCGGTGACGTCCTGGCGAAGTGCGCCGAGGCGGTGTCGATCTCTCCCCACGGCGCGCCCCCGCGCAGCGCTGCCTCCACGGCGTCCGCCGCGTCCAGGAGGATCACCCGGTCGCCCTCGACTCGGGCGCCCGTGAGCCTGCCCTGGTGGCGCACGGTCGCGTGGATCATCGACGACCCGCCGTGACGTCGAGGGACTCGCCGGTGCCCAGGACGACCATGGGACGGCCGGTGAGGCCGCTCTCGCCGAGGAACATCGTGGTCGACCTGACGCCGACCTCGCTCAGCATCGCGTCATGGATCTGGACTGTCTGCTCCGGATCGACGGCGTCGATGAAGTCGATGGCGTCGCCGACCTTCGTCCACGGCCCACTGACGGGCACGAGCAGGGTGTGGACGGGGACCGGCGGCACCCTGAGCGCATCACCCGGGTGGTAGACGAGTCCGTCGATGACGTAACCGACGTTGTACGGGACGGCGATGCCGGCGTGGATCGAGGCGTGCTCTCCCCCCACCGCCCTCACCGTCGCGCCGAGGACGTCGAACGTCTCGCCACCGTCGACCTGCGTCACGTGCCCGTTGGCGGCCGACGCCGTTCCGGCGAGCGCGTCGACCACGTCGGAGGGTCCGAACAACGGCAGCTCGGGCCGCGCGTCCAAGGCCGTGGTGAGGGCCTCCACGTCGAAGTGGTCGATGTGGCTGTGAGTCACGAGGACGGTGTCTGCCTCCGCCAGCAGCCGGGGCACATCGGGGGTGAACGCGCCCGGATCGATGAGGATCCTCAGGCCGCGACTCACGAGGGTGACGCATGCGTGACCGTTCTTGACCAGTTCCATCTCCACTCCTTCAATTGCACAACCATGTTGTCCTTACTGTACAACGTTGCTGCGTATCTTGATGATCGGGAGTGTCGCCGGTACGCACCCGTGTTGTACGACCTGGGATACGCTGCGACGCGTGGGATCTGACCAGGACGACCAGGAGACGATGGCCGAGCAGCTGCGTGCCGCCATCGGGCGATTCGTCCGCGCGACGAAGGAACGCGAGGACCCGGTACCCCCGTCGCGGCTCGAGACCCTCGGTCGCCTGCACCGCACCGGTCCCCAGACCATGGCCGAGCTGGCCGAGGCGAGGGGCGTGTCCCACCAGAGCGTCAGCCGGATGGTCGCCGACCTCGAACGGCAGGCGCTCGTCACCAGGACGCCCCACCCCCTCGATGCACGCGGGTACCTGATCGAGCTCACCGAAGCCGGTCACCGCGCACTCGTCGCCCAGCGGCGCGCTCGCGCGGCGCTGATCGCCGACGCGATCCGCGAGACCCTCACGAAGCGCGACCAGCGGATCCTCGCCCGGGTGCCGGCGCTGCTCGACCAGCTCTCCGAGGGTCTGGCGGCCGCAGGCGATGCCCGTGGGGCGCGCCGCCCCGCGGACGACTGAGGTCCTGCGGGTGGAGTGATGCGGAGTGGCATCCTTCCCTGCTGCTCACCCGGCCGAGTCGAGCAGCCAGTGGTGCCGCAGTCGCAGGGCGCGCTCGGTGCTCGCGACGATCGCGCAGACCGTGAGTCCGGCGTTCACCCACCAGGCCAGGTCTACGGGCGAGGAGAACGTGCCGACACTCTCGGCGATCGGCGGGACCTGGGAGACCGGCTCGGCGACCTGGAGGACCAGCAGGACGAGCGGCGCGATCAGCAGGGCGACGGACACGACCCCGACCATGCGACTCGCCCGCGGATGGGCTTGTCGGTACCGGGCGCGGCGCCCTTCGGCCGAGGCAAGGTCGGGGCTGAGCTGACGCTCGGTGCCGTCGCTGGTGACCAGGTGGCACCGCTTGAGGCCGAACCCCGACGGCTTGACCTCGATCACCCCACCGGGGACCGGGAAGACGGCCGGCAGGCTCGACCGCGCGTGCCGGCGCCCATCGAGGTACAGGTCAGCGGTCCCGTTGCCGTCCTCGGTCAGCAGACGCCGGCCGTGGTGGACGTCCACGGTCCACGCGCCAGTGCGACCGTCGGCGTCGACGAGCTCGACGTGGAACAGCGAGCGGAGCAGAAGCTGCCATCGGCGGAACGGCGCGAGCGGTCGTCCGTCACCGGGCTGGACGCGCTCGAGAGCGCGGCGGCGTCGGCGTTCCTCGAACATCATGGTCTTCTCCTTCCTTCACGGGTGGGCCGAGGTGGCCGGCGCAGCACGTCGGCCACCTCGGCTGCGGGTCAGGACAGGTCGGACGACACGGCGCGCTGCCGTCCGCGCTCGGACTCCGTCGAGGGTGCGAAGGGAGGGGTGTCCTGCGCACAGCGCGCGCCGTCCCTGGGGGCCTGGCCATCGACCAGGTAGCGGGTGACGGTCGCGTCGGCGCACCTGCTCTTGCCGAGTGACGTGTGGCCGTAGCCCTCGACCGTCAGCATCCGGCCATCGGGGAACCGATCCGTGTACGGCCGGGTGTGGGCGTACGGGGTGGACGGGTCGTACCGGGTGCCGATGACCAGCACGGGCTTCCTCACGGCCTGGTTCCACGGGCCGCGGAAGGCGTCGTGGTCGCGCACCTGGGCGAACGAGCACTCCAGCCCGACCCAGGCCCGTAGGCGTCCGAAGTGCGGTGCGGCCCGGTCCTCGGCGTCGGCGAGACGCTGGTACCGGCCGGGACGGAGCGTGTGCCGGGAGTCGACGCACGAGCTGGCGAGCGGCTCACCGACGGACGAATACGGCGGCGCCGCGGTCCTGGGCTTCGGCGAACTCGGGGACGTCGATCCCGTGGGGTCGGCGAGGCCGGCGAGCTTCTCGGCCAGCGCGGCCCACAGCGACGGTGCGTAGAGCTGCTGGAAGATCGTCGCGACGGCGACGGAGTAGTTGACCGTCGTACCGTCGGGAGCGGTGACCGGCGTCGTCTTGAGGTCCTCGAGCAGCTTCTCGACGACGCGCCTCGGAGTGCCGAGCTCGTTGAGGGCGCAGGCGTCACCGGCCTTCTCGCACATCCGCAGGAACTGCCGGTAGGTCTCGGACGCGGCTGCACCCTGACCGAGTCGGGCTCCCTGCGAACGGTCGTCGCCGTCGGACCCGGAGTAGGCCGCCGGATCGAACGTGCCGTCGAGCACGAGGTGCCCGACCGACCGCGGGAACAGGCGCGCGTACGTGGCGCCGAGGTAGGTGCCGTAGGAGTAGCCCACGTAGTGCATCCGGCGGTCGCCGAGGGCGCGGCGCAGCAGGTCCATGTCGCGGGCGACGTTGGCCGTCGACGCATGGCGCATGACATCGCCGGCGTTCTCGACGCATGCGTCGGCGATCTTCTGGCGCAGCGGCAGGTGCTCCTTCAGCTCCCTGCGCGTGAGCGGGAACGCGAAGGACACCGAGCCGGTCACGGCGTCCTCGGCGGACTGACTGGCGAAGCAGTGGGCCGGATCGCTCTTCGCGACGGCGCGCGGGTCGAAGCCGATGATGTCGTAGCGTGCCCTCACCTCGGGGCTGAAGGCGAGCTCGGCCGAGTTGTGCACGAAGTCGACACCCGACCCACCGGGCCCGCCGGGGTTCGTGAAGAGGCTGCCGAGGCGGTTCTCGGCGTCCTTGGCCGGCAGCCGGGTCAGGGCGACCGTGGTGGTCCGGCCGAGCGGCTGGTCGTAGTCGACCGGCACGGTCGCGGTGGCGCACTCGAACTCGGCCAGGTCCTCCCCGCACGAGCCCCAGTGCAGCTGCGGCGCCGGAGGTGGTGCCGATCGTGCCTGTGCCGTCGTGGTCCCGGTGGTGAGCAGGCCGGCCGTCGTGGCCAGTGTCGCCACTGCCGTGCTCAGTACGCGTCGTGCGCGGGTCATCGTGTCCCCCTCGTGTCGATCGGTCCCCTCGACGCTAGGAGCCGTGGCGCCGGCATCGCGCCGTCCGATGGTCGAGGAACGGATCTCCTTCGTCGGAGTTTGGCCCGACGTGAGTCGAACGCGCCCTGGACCGGCGGACGAGCACGACGGCGTCGTGCGGCGGGAGCCGTCCTGTCAGTCGACGACGAGTCCGGGTGCGCGAGGCTCCTCGACCGGCGAGAATGCCCGAGCAACGGTCGTCGTCGAGGAGGTCGGACCTTGGGCCGGGAATCGACGGACGCAGGGGACTGGTCGGTGCGGGCCAACTACTGGCGGGGGGACCGCGCGCTGGGTGGTCGCCTCCACGTCGGGACGGACGGCATCCGGTTCAGGCCCCACGGTGTGGAGCGGGCGCTCGGCGGACGCGACGAGGTCGACGTCGGGTTCTCCGACGTGCGGTCCCTGGCCGAGGCGCGTCGTTCCCTCAGGGTGCCACGCAAGCGACTGGTCGTGAGGACCGACGAGGCCGATCACTTCTTCCTGGTCCCCAGGCTCGACCGGGTGCTGGACCGGCTGGAGTCGGCGACGGGCCTGCGACGGGAGACCGAGGACGACGCGTCCGGTCCGACTCTCGACCGGCCGGAGAGGGACCCCGACGACTCGGCGGCGATGAACCTGATCCACTCGCCGTGGTCGAACCTGGCGGGCCTCGCGGCGCTGGTGGGGGTGCTCCTCCGCGTCGGCAGCGCTGACTCCCCGTCGACCCCGTGGGTCGTCATCCTGGGATGCCTCGTGGCCTTCCAGGGATGGGCGACCGTTCGAGCCTTCCAGCGCCGGGCACGCGTCACGGCCCGACGTCGCGGGGCACGAGGCGAGGAATGACGTCCCGGCGAGTCGATCAGCGCGGGTGCTGGCCCAGTTTCTCCTGGAGCCACGTGGTCGAGGTGTCGAGCCACTGCGTGTAGTGGCCCATCGCGCAGTGGTCGTCGCCGGGGTAGAGCAGGAGCTCTCCGAGGGGTGCGTGCTCCGCGAGGTCGATCGTGTCCTGCGTGCTCGCGAGCGTGTCGGAGTCACCGTTGAGCGCGAGGACCGGGACGGGGATCGACGCGTAGACCTTCTTGAGCGACAGGGCGTCGAGCTTGTGGCCGAGGTCCGGCAGGTTCGCGGCTCCGGTCGTCTGCTTGAGGGTCCGGAGCATGATCTCGGGCATGCCGAGCGTGGACACGGGACCGAAGCTGCGGTGGTAGAGCCCGCCGTTCGACACGACGGCCTTGAGACGAGGGCTGCGCGCAGCCATCCGGGTCGACCAGTGGGCACCGAAGCTGATGCCCATCATCCCCATGTGGTCGGCGTCGACGCGCGGATGAGCGGCGAGCTGCTCGATGACCGCGTCGTACATGCCCTCGGTCTCGAGAGAGAGCGGCCGGCGGTACTGGAACGTGCTGGGCATCTCCATCGTGACCATCGCGAGACCACGATCGCGCAGCCTCAGAGCGGGGAGCAGGGCCTCCTGGATGGTGCCCTCCAGACCGTTGGACACGAGGATCGTCGGGCACTCGTGGTCGCCACCGGGGAACACCCCGTAGGCGACGGCGTCCTCGCCGTCGATGTCCAGCTCGATGCGCTCGGCCTGGAATCCCACGTGAGGCGCGAGCCCCAGGAGCAGCACGTGCAGGATGCGCTGCGAGTCGTCGTAGGCGCGCAGCCGCTGGGGTGACCAGCCCGGCCAGGACGCGGCGAACAGGTAGGTCATGGCCTTGACCAGCTCGTCGATCGCGACCGCGGCGGGCCGGTCGTCGGGGTGTGCGGCGACGAAGTCGTCCAGCAGGGCGCGTGCCGTCTCAGGCGTCCGGTCGGCGAGCACGAGCACCGCGGGCGCGAGCGCGTCACCCAGCTCTGCTGCGGTGGCCTCGCCTCCGGGCGCGAGGATGCGGTCCGTGGACGGCGCACCGAGCCGTGCGAGCTCGACGTCGGCGGCCGCCAGGTGACCGTCGGCGAGATCTCGCCAGTAGGAGACCCAGCCCGCGTCCTCGAACGTCCGGCAGGCCTCGAGCTGCCGGGTGAAGAGAGCCTTGTCCAGGCAGCCCATGTTCGCGAACCGGTCCACGAACAGGGCGGGCAGGAAGTAGCGGGCGCCGCGACGACGGGTCGCGCGCTCCGTGGTCCTGGTCAGCGCGGACCAGGTCACGAACAGATCTTTGGTCAGCCTCGACATGATCCTCCGTTGCGGGCCGGGATGCTCGCCCGAGCGTAGGGGCCGAGCCTCACTAAAGCAATCGAGTTTGCGTTAAGGTCGGGGCGTGGAGGTCAGGAACAGGCGGCCGGGAGGGCGTTCGGCCCGGGTCCGGCGCGCCGTGCTCGACGCGGCCCTGAGCTGCCTCGACGACGGCCTGACGCGCGTGAGCCTGCCCGACGTCGCGTCGCGCGCCGCGGTCGCGCCGTCCTCGCTCTACCGACGCTGGGGGTCCGTCGAGAACCTCATGGCGGAGGCGCTGCTGGACCAGAGCCGGATGACGATGCCCGTGCCCGACACGGGCTCGGTCCGCACCGACCTGATCGCCTTCGCCCAGGGCCTCGCGCGATTCCTGGCGTCACCTCGCGGCGCAGCCGTCCTGCGGACCGCGGCCGTGCTCGAGTGGTCCGAGGACCGCGCTGCGGCCCGGACGCGGTTCTGGGACGAGCGCTTCGCCGTGAGCGGCGTGATCGTCCAGCGCGGCATCGATCGCGGAGAGCTGGCGCCTGACACCGATGCGCGACTCCTGATGGAGATGGTCGTCGCGCCCCTGCACCTGCGCCGTCTCCTGCTCGGCGAGGACCCGACCACCATGATCGAGCAGCAGGTCGACCTGCTGCTCGACGGCTCCAGGAGGACGCCATGAGCACACCCGACCGCAGTCCCTCCGGCCCGACCCGCGCGCGCCGCCGACTGGTCGACGGTCGGCCGGTCACGGAGGTCCAGGTCGACGGCGCCTGGACCTCGTGGCCCGACGCCGACGTCGACCCGCTTGGGATCCCGGCCGGCGTCGCCCGACGCGATCCCTCTCCGCAGGGCGCCGGGGGAGCGGGCGACGGCCTGCTGCCCTTCGCGCCGCTGTCGTTCCGCGACTTCATGCTCTACGAGAAGCACGTCGTGTCGGCATCGCGCGGGATCGCCCGCACCTACCTACCCGGCGCCTACCGGTTCGCCTCGCTGTACGAGAAGACCACCCGGTCCACGTTCCCGAAGTTCAAACCCGCCGCGCTCTGGTACCGCCAGCCGATCTACTACATGGGCAACGCCCTCACCTTCGTCCCGACCGAGACGCCGGTCGTCACTCCGGACTACGCCGACAGCCTCGACTACGAGCTCGAGCTGGGCTTCGTCCTTCGCGCCCCGCTGCGTGACGCGAGCCCCGACGAGGCCGCCGCCGCCATCGGGGGCTACGTCGTCGTCAACGACTTCTCGGTCCGCAACGTCCAGCTCGAGGAGATGCGCAGCGGCTTCGGTCCGCAGAAGGCCAAGCACTTCCTGTCCTCGATGTCGTCCGAGCTCGTCGCCGCCGAGACGGTCGACGTCTCCGACCTCGCCGCGCGTGTCAGCGTCAACGGGAACGTCGTGGCGACGAGCTCCACGAGGGGCCCGGCCCACTCGCTCGCCGAGGCGCTCGCGCACGCGTCGCGCGGCGAGCAGCTCTACCCCGGCGAGCTGTTCGGCACCGGGACGCTGCCGGGCTGCGCCGGGATCGAGACCGGCACGATGCTGCGTCCCGGCGACGTCCTCGAGCTCGACCTCGAGGGCATCGGGAGCATCCGCCACACGATCGTCCCGGGGACCCGGGCATGAGGATCGAACGCGTCGCCGACGGTGTTCACCTGGTCACCGGCACGAACGTCAACTGGGCCCTCGTCGCCGAGGGGGATGCGGTCACGGTGGTCGACGCCGGCTACCCGAACGACGGGTCCGACCTGCTGGCCTCGCTCGAGGCCATCGGGCGAGCGCCCGAGGACGTGCAGGCCGTGCTCCTGACCCACGCGCACCTGGACCACATGGGCGGCATCCCGAGCTTGCTCGCGAAGCACCACGTGCCCGTGCTGACCGGAGCCACCGAGGTCGCCCACGCGCGCCGCGACTACGAGGAGCAGATCACCCCGGTCCAGATGCTGCGCCAGTGCACCCACGTCGCCGGCATCACCTGGTTCGCCCAGACCCTCAAGGCCGTCCTGCCGCACGCACGGATGTCGGTGCCGTCCGCGGCTCCCGTGCCGTTCGGCGAGACGCTCGACCTGCCGGGGTCCCCGGTTGCGGTGTCGACGCCGGGCCACACGAGCGGTCACACCGCGTACGTGCTCGAGGCGGCCGGGATCGTGTTCACGGGCGACGCGCTCGTGACCGCCCACCCGCTCCTGCCGGGCCCGCCGAGGCCGCAGCTGCTGCCGGACGTCTTCAGCGAGGACGAGAGGGAGATGGTCTCGAGCCTTCGGGCGCTGGCCGAGCTCCCCGCCGACGTGGTCGTGCCCGGGCACGGACCGGTGGTGCGTGGAGACCTCGACGAGATCGTGCGAGGCGTCACCGCGGGTCGGTAGACGGACGAGGCGCCGGTCGAGGACACCGGGTCCAGGGCATGATGTCGGTCATGGACCCGGACCAGCGGAGCGAGGACGAGCCGTCCGCTGTCGTCGACCAGGTGGTCTGGGACGCCGCCGCGGCCGAGGTCGAGAGCCGGAACCGTCGGTCCACCCGCGCGCGGTGGATCGTCTGGATGGTCGCGATCGTCGTCTCGTGGGTCGCCATGCTTGCGACGTTCGTCGGGCTGCCGCTCGTGGCCGCGACCTCCGTCCTCCTCGTGATGATGGGGTCGGCCACGGTCTTCGCCCACGGCGGCGCGCGCTGGGTCCTGAGCCGGGAGACCCCGCACCTCGACGAGGTCCGGAGCATCGTCCGTGACGCCTTCGGCGTCGAGGCCGATCGTGAGGAGGCTTCGCGGCTCGTGGGCGTCGGTGGGACGTTCGTCGCCTTGTCGAGGGTCTCGGCGTCTCAGGAGACCGAGGGCGTCGTCCTGAGGCGCGAGGTCCTGGACCCCTCCGAGGGGCCGTGGTGGGGCTTCCCGTCGAGCTTCACGTCCTAGGCGATGCTGGCCACGACGACGAGCGAGACCGAGATCTGGGTCGCGGCAGCGACGAGCGACGCCGGGTGGAACGACTTCTCCATGGCGGTGGCCGCCAGGTCGTCGGGCATCACGAGGTCGAGGAGCCTGAACGCGACAGCCTGGATGGCGACGCCGAGCAGGCCGAAGACGATCGTCCACCCAAGTGCCTCGCCGAAGGCAGCGTCGCCGTGGTGCCAAATCGTGGTCCAGACGATGAGACCGAGGCCGAGGATCCCCGAGGCCGTCACGACGGCCGCGTTCAGCGAGCCCTCCATGATGTGTCGGCCGAGATGGCCGGGCGTCAAGAGGTCGAGGACGGTGTAGCCGACCCCAAGGACGACGATGCCGACCACGGCGTAGGCCAGCGCGTAGCCCACGGATTCCAGCAGGTCCATCAGGTTCTCCTCGGGTCGACGGGACGATCAGCGGTGCGGGGTCTCGGCCAACCAGGCCTCGACCTGGTCGGAGGTGGAACGCGGTGCATCCATGAGGTGCGGCACGAATCGAGCGCGGGTGTTCGTGATGAGCTCGCGCGACTCCCGGACGCCGAGCCCGGCGGGTCGCCCGCCGACGACCCAGGTCCCGAGCACCGGATGGTTCCCGTCCAGGTCGGGCAGCTCGGTGTACTGCTGGTAGATCAGCTCCTGACCGGCCGTGTGGGTCGCCTCGACGGCCTCGGAGACTCCCGCACCGTGGATCGCCACACCGTCGCCCTCCCAGCCGAACGCCGGCTTCGTGACGTAGCGCCGCATCGCGTACGGCGCGTCGAAGTACGACGGCAGCAGGTTCGGGTGGCCCGCGAACATCTCCCACATGACCGGGAGGAGCGCCTTGGACCCGAGCAGGAGCTTCCACGGTGGCTCGATCCACCGCGTGCCACCGCGACCGTCGATCAGGTGCTCGCCGAAGGGCGAGTCGAGCATCCACTCGGTCGGGTACATCGCGAAGCAGTGCGTCATGGCGAGGTCCTGCGAGTCCACGAAGACCTCGTGCCGGTGGTGCCAGCCGATCTCCTCGATGGTGGTGCCACGCGTCTCGAGCCCGGCCTCCTGCGCGGTGTCACGCAGGTAGGCGACGGTCACCCAGTCCTCGGTCGGTTCCTGCTGGCCCACGGCGAAGTGGACGACCTCGACGCCCGAGGCGCGCAGCTCGGTCCAGCGCTTGACGAGGTGCTCGTGCACCATGTTCCACTGGTCGAGGTCGGGATGGGTCTCCTCGAGCCAGGTCCACTGGCAGACGGCGGCCTCGACCAGACCAGCGGGCGTGTCGGCGTTGTACTCGAGGAGCTTGGGGTCTCCCGTGCCGTCCCAGGCGAGGTCGAAGCGGCCGTAGACCGAGACCTCGTCCGGGTCGCGCAGGGACCGGGCGAGCAGCGCACGCGAGCCCGGCGGCAGGGCGAGCCGCTCGATCAACCTCGGGTCGTCGACCATGCGGGCGGCGGCCTGCAGGGCCATTGTGTGGAGCTCGTTGGTGACGCGCTCGAGGTGGTCGATCTCGTCGGTGCTCAGCACGTAGTACGCCGACTCGTCCCAGTAGGGCAGCGACTGACCGGTCTCGGTGCGGTCGACCGCGTAGGTCAACCCCTCGGCCTCGACCTTCGCGAGCCAGTCCTCGCGGGGCTCGGACGTCATGCGGCGCATGCGTCAGCCGCCGAACGAGCTCTTGCCGGAGAAGAACCCGCCGCGTGAGACCTCGCCGCCGTCGGGGGCGACGCCGCCCCTGACGGAGGAGGACGACTGGGGCGTGAACGATCCCTGACCACTGATCTTCTCGCCCTCGGCCGGCGCGGTGCGGCCGGACGGGATGTAGTACCAGCCGTGGCCGCCGCCGGGGCCGTTCCCGCCCCCGGTCGTGGATCCGGAAGAGTCGTCGTCGCAGTCGTCGTCGGCGACACGTGTGTCGGTGGACCGGTCCACGCACACGGCGCGCTCGTCGGCCTCCGAGTCGCCGGTGCCGATCGCGACGAGTGCCGTCACGGCAAGTGCCACCGCACCGACCCCGACCGCGGCGGAGCGTCTCCTGTCGTCCACGCGAGCACGGTAGCCGAGAACCTGGACATATGCACGGATGGGCGCAGGTGCTCAGGATCCGTCATCCGGCCCCGTCGTGACCGCCGCGGTGGACGACCTGGGCGCGCTACCACGGTGATTCGTCGAAGTGCCGCTGTTCCTGACCTCGGAAGTGGGAGAGTGAGCGGGTGATCGTCGAGTCCAGGGTCGTCGGCAGCCGCGAGGTCGAGTCGCAGCGGGTGGTCGTGCCCGACCACGTCGTGTCGTTGCGCGAGCTGCTGCCCGTGCTGGTGGGTCACGAGCTCGCGGAGTACGCGCGCCGCCGGACCGCGAGTCGGACGCTCCGGATCCTGACGCCGGCGGACCTGGCCCGCGGCGTCGACGCAGGCGCGTACGGACGCGAGACCCGCGAGCTTCCCCCGCCGCCCTCGCAGGAGGACGCGGTCGCCCGCGCGCTCGAGGCGTTCGAGGACGGCCTCTACTTCGCCTTCCTCGACGACGGCCAGGTCGAGGACCTCGACGACCGACTGGCCATGCGACCCGAGTCGACGCTGCGCCTCGTCCGCCTCGTCGCCCTGGCCGGAGGCTGATCGTGCTCGCGGGCGATGCGGCGCGGGAGGCGCTGGCGGGCTTCACCGCGTCGGAGCGGGACCGGTCCAAGGGGGTGCGCATCAAGTCGCTCCTGGCGCCCAAGCTCGCCGTTGCCGTGGTGACGGCTCTCGAGGGACGTCGTCCGGGGGAGGACGTCGCGCGCGAGCTCGACCTCGCAGGTCGCGCCAAGCGGGTCAAGGCGTTGCGGGCCCTCAGCCCTGAGCTGGGTGCCGACCTCGCCGACTGGTGGGAGTGGTCGGCCGGGCAGCCGCACCAGCGGGACTTCGACCGGCGGGCCTACCGCTCGCACGACCCGGCCGACTCGCGCGCCGGCCGGTGGCTCGACCTGCAGCGACTCCTGCAGCACTCGGTCACCTACCCGCAGCCGATCGCATGGCAGGCGTCGTGGGCCCTGCACCTCCACGGGCTCGCGCCGCTCGGCCAGCTGTTCGCCTCGGCCATGGCGCACGGGAACACCGAGGTCGCCTCGACCCTCCTGGCGAGCGTCCGCGGCGAGCACGAGATCAGCGGCCCGTCGCGCCATGCCTTCGCGGCGCTCCTCGCCGCGCCCGATCCCGCGGGGTGGCACGAGGTCGAACGCCTGCTCGTGGCGGCCCAGCGTGCGGAGGGGTTGCGCCAAGCCGTCCTGGAGGCCGTCGACCTCGCCCACCCGGACGCCTTCGAGCGCATGCTGGACCTCGTCGTCGAGCACCGCCTGGGCCGGTTCGCCGGCACCGTCCGGGCGTTGTCGGTCTGGATCGGCGAGGAGGTCGGCGTCCGCGAGGAGAAGAAGGTCGCCGCAGTCCTGACGCTGATGCGCGACGCACTCCGTCGGCAGCCGACTCTCCCCGAGCTGCGAGACGCCGACGCGATGACGGCGTTCGTGGGGTTGTGGGCGATCGCGGTGCGTGACGTGCAGGCCGCGATCGCCGCGGCCGAGCAGCTGCTGGACCACGAGGACCAGACGCTCCGCACGGCCGCGGCCCGCCTGCTGTCCGACGTCGACGTGGCCGGTGCTGCCGCGGGTCTGGAGCGCGCGCTCCGTGACCCGTGCCTCGAGGTGTATGCGAGTGCGGTGCGCGCGTGGCCGACGCACGGATCCCTGACGGTGCCCCTCTCGGAGGCGGCTCGGACGGAGCTGTGGTCGCGGGCGAGCACTCTCGGCAGGGCCCGAG
Source organism: Aeromicrobium sp. (assembly GCA_023257515.1). Lineage (GTDB taxonomy): Bacteria > Actinomycetota > Actinomycetes > Propionibacteriales > Nocardioidaceae > Aeromicrobium. Next base: position 10,600 of record JALRCA010000049.1, on the reverse strand, counting down.
AGATCGAGATCGGCGTGGTCGGGACGCTCCAGCAGCGCATCGGCGGCGCCCTCGCGGCCGACGTGCTCGTCATGCAGTCGGGGGACAGGCCGGTCTCCCGAGACGTCATCGCGGCGGCGTCCGCGGACGGCAGGTGGTGGGCGGCGCGACGCCTCGCCGAGCGTCCGGAGGCCAACCGAGCGGCACTGTTCTCGATGCTCGTGGACCGGTCGACGAGCGTGCAGGAGGTCGTCGGTGGCGCCCTCGTGTCGCTCACGAGCATCTCGACCGACGAGGCCTCGCAGCTCGAGGAGGCCTTGAGGAGCAAGGCGTCCGCGGTCCGGACGACGGCCCTGCAGCTGCTCCGGGACCAGGACCCCGCACGACTGGCCGCGTCGATCGAACGACTCGCGGCCGGCACCAAGGAGCAGCAGCGGGCGGCCGCCGAGCTGCGAGGCGATGCCGCGGCGCCGACCGCAGCGACGGACGTCCCGGCCGTCGTCCGCTTCGGCGTGGCGGACCGGACCCCGGCGGTCCGGCCCCACGCCCCGCGGCCGGAGCTCTGGCGGCCCCTGCACCCGGGCTTCGCGCTCGTGCTCAGCTCGCTCGACGCCTGGCTGCGCGAGCACGCCGACGTCGAGGTCCAGACCTACGACGGCGTCGAGCTCCTGGCGAACGTGCGCTGGCTCGGCACGGGTCGCGACGGAGCCCTGCCGCTGCCGGAGGTGATCGGCCCGTGGTGGGAACGCATCGAGCCCCGGCTGACCGATGGCGGGGTCGAGCTCGCGGTGCTGACCCTGCTCCCCGCGGGCAGACGTCGCTGGACCACGAAGGTCGCGAGGACGGTCGTGGGGTCGGGTCTGCCGGCCCTGCACCGCGACGTCGAGCGTCTGGTGTGGCAGGTCGTCGAGGTCGTGGCCGACCACGCGCGGAGACCGTCGTGGGCCGAGACCGTGGTCCGTCACGTCGAGGCCACCGCCGCGGGACTGCCCCTCGACGAGCTCGTCGGTCCCGATGAGGTGCTGCGACGGCGAGGACGTCGGCTCCAGATCGACCAGTGGGGCAACGTCCAGTCCGAGGACGCTCGCACGGCCGCCCGGGACCTGTTCGCGGGAGCGCCCCGGTTCGTCGACCCCGGCCTCCTCGACGACGACCAGCTCGACCGCCTGTGGCGTGCCCTGCGCTTCGTCGACGAGCCCGAGGGGACGTTCGACCGGTGGGGAGGGACCCAGGTCGAGGTCACGGTGCCTCGTGGGTCGCGCGTGGGTGGCACGGAGCTGGTGCCGGACCAACCGGACCGCTGGCAGGTGCCCGCGCGGATCCTCGTCGAGGCCTTCGACCGTGGACTGGCGACGCGGGCCGACCTGGTCGACGCGCTCGTCGCCATGCCGAACCGGCCAGGACGGTACCTGTACGGGCGTCGTCAGACGGCGTTGCCGGCACTCACGGGTCTGCGACCCCAGCCGTGGGCGGCCGGTGCCCGCGTGCAGGCGGTCGTCGCCGAGGTCCGGGCGGCCGTCGTCGAGGCCGAGTCGGCGCGCGGCGACCTGCCGACGGCACTGTCGCTCACCGCCGAGGGACTGCGATCGGTCGAGGGGGCCGACCAGCTCGTCGCGTGCCTGGCCGCCCTGGGTCGACGACCGTTCACGCGCGCCTACGCCTGGACCAGCTCCCGCGAGAGCAGCCTGTCCCACCTGGTCAGGGTGAGCCAGCCTCGAGCGAGCGACACCGCGCAGGTCCTCGGCGACCTGGCCGGCCGGGCGGGCGTCGTCGACGCCCGGCTCGTGGAGACGGCCGTCTACGCACCGCAGTGGTGTGGGCTGGTCGAGGAGCACCTCGGCTGGCGGGGACTGGGCTCGGCGGTCTGGTGGGTGCACGCGCACACCAAGGACGACGCATGGTCGGTCGACGAGGACGTTCGGGCCCAGTGGGCGAGCGAGGTGAGCCAGCGGACCCCGCTCGACGCGGTGGACCTCGTGGGCGGGGCCGCGGACGTGGCGTGGTTCCGCGAGATGGTCGCGGAGCTGGGCCTCGACCGGTTCCGGCAGGTGCTGCGCGCGGCCAAGTACGCGTCGTCCTCCGGTGGCCACAAGCGGGCCGAGCTGTTCGCGGCCGCGCTGCTCGACGAGGTCGACGAGGACGAGCTCCTGACACGCATCCGCACCAAGCGCCACCAGGACTCGGTGCGAGCACTCGGACTCCTGCCGGTCCCGGACCCGTCGGCGCTGCTCGCACGCTACGAGCTGCTCCGGGCGTTCGTGGCCTCCGACCGCAGCTCCGGCTCGCAGCGGCGCGCCTCGGAGACCAAGGCCGTGTCGGTCGGTCTCGAGAACCTCGCTCGCACCGCGGGGTTCCGTGATCCGCAACGTCTGGTGTGGGCGATGGAAGCCGAGGCCGTCCGCGACCTCGCCGACGGGCCGGTCGTCGCGCGGGACGGCGACCTGGTGGTGACGCTCTCGATCGACGCGGCCGGCTCGCCCGAGCTCGCGGTGGAGCGCGCCGGCCGCGCGCTCGCGTCCGTCCCGGCCAAGAGCGCCAAGGTCCCGGCCGTCGCCGAGCTCACGGCGCGGGCCAGCTCGCTGCGGTCCCAGGCGAGACGGATGAGGTCGTCGCTCGAGTCGGCCTGCGTCCTGGGCGAGCGCTTCGCGCCGGACGAGGTCGCCGAGCTGCTCCGGCACCCCGTCCTGGCCCCGATGCTCCGCGACCTCGTCCTCATCGACGCCGAGGGTCGGGCCGGGTTCCCGGTCGACGGCGCGACGCTCGTCGCAGCCGACGGCTCGCGCGTGGCCGCGACCGCGCCCCTGCGGATCGCCCATCCCGTCGACCTGCTCGCCTCGGGCGACTGGCCCGCCCTGCAGCACGTGGTCATGTCCGAGGGGCGCAAGCAACCGTTCAAGCAGCTGTTCCGCGAGCTGTACACGCTCAACGAGAACGAGCGCGACGAGTCCGGGACGCGCTCGAGGCGCTACGCGGGGCACCAGCTCGAGGCGAGACGTGCCGGCGGGATCTTCACGAGTCGCGGCTGGGTCTCCGACGTCGAGCGCGGCTTCTCCAGGACCTGGCACGAGCACAGGATCACGGCGTGGTGCGACGTCCTGGACGGCTGGGGGTCGCCCACCGAGGTCGAGGACGCGACCCTGGAGGCTGTCTCGTTCCACCGCGCCGGGACGCTGTCGAGCGTGCCGCTGGCCGACGTGCCGCCGCGCGTGTTCTCGGAGACGATGCGCGATCTCGACCTCGTGGCCGCGGTCGCGCACTCGAGCGGCGTCGACCCCGGGACGTCGGAGTCGTCGATCGAGGTGCGAGGGCGACTCGTCGACGAGACGACGTCGCTCCTGGGGATGACGAACGTCGAGGTCGCGGGTCACCACGCACGGATCAAGGGCTCCCTGGGGACGTACTCGGTCCACCTCGGCTCCGGCGTGGTGCACCGGGTCCCGGGGAACGCGGTGTGCATCGTCCCCGTCTCGGCCCAGCACAGAGGACGGATCTTCCTGCCCTTCGCGGACGACGACCCGCGCACCGCCGAGGTCGTGGCCAAGGTGGTGCTGCTCGCGCGGGACGAGAAGATCAAGGACCCCACGATCCTGGAGCAGCTCGTCGGCTGAGTCGCCGCATGGTCCTGGCCCGGGAGGGAACGTCCCGGAGATGACCGGACCACAGATCGTCACGGCGGACCAGCTCCGCTCCCTGCTCGCCGACCCCCATGGCACGTCGCTCGTCCTCGTGGAGGGCCGGGTCGAGGTCGCGCACTCGAGCGGTTCGGACGGGGACGAGCACCTCGGCGCCCTCGAGGTGATCTCGCGTGACGACCTGCTGGCCCGGGTCGACGGCGACCCGTCGGACCGGGAGCTGGAGGAGCAGGCGGCCGCACTGACGACCGCCGTGCAACAGCTCGGCGGCTGACCCGCGGTCCTCGACGCGCTGCCGTCGTTGGAGGGGTTTGCTACGTTCTGCGCATCGTCGTTCGTGGAAGGAACCTCGTTGCCCGGTCGAAGACCCTTGGCCCTCTCGTACCCCGCAAGCCCGGCTCCGTGCCGACCCTGCCTCGTCGCGTCAGTCGGTGAGACCGCGTGACCATCGCCCTCTCGCTGCTCCTCGGTGTCCTGGTCGTCTTCGTGATCACCGCCGCCACCGGCTACTTCGTGGCCCAGGAGTTCGCGTACATGGCGGTCGACCGCTCGCGTCTGCGGGCGCGGGCCGAGGCCGGTGATGCCGCCTCCCGTCGCACGTTGCGGGTCACGGAGCGGACGTCCTTCATGCTCTCCGGCGCCCAGCTCGGCATCACCGTGACCGGACTGCTCGTCGGCTACGTCGCCGAGCCGCTCATCGGCTCCGCCGTCGGTGACCTGCTCGACGGTGTCGGGGTCTCGACGGCGACGGGCGTGACGATCGGCACCGTCGGTGCGCTCGTCTTCGCCACGGTCGTGCAGATGCTGTTCGGCGAGCTGTTCCCCAAGAACCTCGCGATCGCCAGGCCCGAGCCGGTGGCCCGGTGGCTGTCGCGCTCCACGCTCGGCTACCTCGCCATCACCGGCTGGTTGATCTGGTTCTTCGACCAGTCGTCCAACCTGCTGCTGCGTCTCCTGCGCATCGAGCCGGTGCACGACGTCGAGTCGTCGGCGACACCCCAGGACCTGCAGCACATCGTGGCGGAGTCGCGCGCCTCCGGCGAGCTCGACGAGGACATGTCGCTGCTGCTCGACCGCATCCTCGACTTCCCGCGCCGCGACGTCGACCACGCGCTGGTCCCGCGCTCGCGCGTCGACACCATCGCGCCCGAGACGTCGCTCGACGAGGTCCGTGCGCTCATGGCGACGGGCCACTCGCGCTACCCCGTGCTCGACGACGACGAACGCATCGTCGGCGTCGTCCACCTGGTCGACGTGCTGCCGTCGGGCACCACCGTCCCGAGCGGCACCGTGGCCGACGTGGTGCGCCCCGCGGTCGTGGTGCCCGAGCTCATGGCGCTGCCCGACGCGCTGCGTGAGATCCAGACGGCCAAGGACCAGCTGGCCTGCGTCGTCGACGAGTTCGGCGGACTGGCCGGGATCGTGACGGTCGAGGACCTGGTCGAGGAGATCGTCGGCGATCTCTGGGACGAGCACGACACGCTCGCCCCGCCGGCGGTCGTCGAGGACGGCGACGGCTGGACGACGCGCGGTGACACCCCGATCGACGAGATCGAGCGGCTGCTGCAGGTGCGGTGCCCGCGCGGTGACTTCGAGACGATCTCCGGCCTCGTGCTCGCCGAGCACGGTGCGCTGCCCGAGCCGGGTGAGCGCATCAGGGTCCGTCTCCCGCAGGATCCCGCCGACCTGGCGTTCGAGGACGAGCCCGTCGTGCGCGACCTGGTCGTCGAGGTGCTCGAGGTCGACCAGTACGTGCCGTCCTCGGTCCGTCTCACCGTCGAGACCGATGCCGTGGATGCGGACCGGACGGAGGACGAGCGATGAGCGGCAACGCGTGGGTCGTGCTCGTCGCGACCGTCGTCATCATCGCTGCGAGCGCGTTCTTCGTGGCGATCGAGTTCGCCCTCATCGCAGCCAAGCGTCACCGGCTCGAGGAGAAGGCGGCGCAGAGCCGCGCAGGACGGGCCGCGCTGCGCAGCGCGTCGGAGCTCTCGGTGCTGCTCGCCGGTGCCCAGCTCGGCATCACGCTGTGCGTCCTGGCCCTCGGCGCGATCACCAAGCCGGCCGTGCACTACGGTCTGACCCCGGTCTTCGAGTCCTGGGGCCTGCCCTACTGGAGCGCGGACGTCGCGGGCTTCGTGATCGCCCTCGTCGTCGTGACGTTCCTGCACCTCGTCGTCGGCGAGATGGCGCCCAAGTCCTGGGCCATCGCCCACCCGGAGCGTTCGGCCACGCTGCTGGCGCTGCCCATGCGTGCCTTCATGTGGTTCACGCGGCCGCTGCTCCACCTGCTCAACAACCTGGCGAACTGGCTGCTGCACCGCGTCGGGGTCGACGCCGTCGACTCGCTGTCGGCGGGCCAGAATCCCGACGACCTGCGGGCGCTCGTGCGGCACTCGCGCGACGTGGGGTCGCTCGACCAGACCTCGTCCGACCGCATCGCCGGCGTGCTCGACCTCGGCCGGCTGACGGTGGGCGACGTCGCCCGCGTGAGCCGACCGGTCGCCGTGCCGTCCGACGCGACCGCCGCCGACGTGCAGCGCGCAAGCCGCGACAGCGGGCACCTGCGCATCCTGGTGGAGCGCGACGGGCAGCCGCTCGACGTCGTGCACGTGCGCGACACGATCGCGCTCGACCCCGGCGCGCCGGTGTCCGGGGCGGCGCGCCCGTGCCCGGTGCTCGAGGCGGACCTGACGGTGCTCGAGGCGATCGGCCTGCTGCGCGAGGCGGGGGAGCAGCTCGCCCTCGTGCGCCGAGAGGACGGCGACCTCGGCGTCGTCACGATCGCCGACATGCTGCGCGACCTGGTCCCGGTGACGCAGAACCGCTGACCGAGGTCGCGTGGGCCGGCTACGACACCGAGCCGGCCAGCGCCGACGTCACCAGGTCGAGGTAGCGCTCGAGGTAGACCCCGGTCGTGTCGTGCCCGGGGTTCACCTCGGTCAGGCTGAGCAGCCGCAGGTTGGTGGCCGCGCACAGCTGCGGCAGCACGAGACGTGCATCGTCGAGCCCGATCCCGGTCCCGTAGTGGGGGAAGTTCGCCAGGGGCAGCTGGCCGGAGTCGATCGAGTCGACGTCGAAGTGCACGGCCGAGACCGTCGCCGACTCCATCCACGTGCGAGTCCTCGCCGCGACGCCTGCCGGGTCGGCGCGGAGGGCGTGGTCGGGAGCGGTGATCGCGAGCCCGGCCGCGGCGAGCAGCTCGGCGTCGAACGTGCCGGGATCGGTCTCGTCGTAGCCGAGCAGCGCCATCTGGGAGCCCTGCAGCAGGGGACGGGTCGGACCGATGTGGCCGAGCGATCGGTCGTGAAGGTCCAGCAAGGAGCCGGCCCCGGTGGCGTCGAGGATGCCACCGGAGCTCGTGGCGGGATCGGCCAGGTCGGCATCGCCGTCGAGGTAGGCGAGCGCCAGGTCCGGCTCGTGCCGCAGGAGCCCGGCGGCCGCGCCGACGCTGAGCGTGCAGTCACCGCCGACGACGAGGACGTCCAGCCCGTCGGCGATCGCGGATGCGACCTCGTCCGCGACGGTCAGCGCGACCTCGACGACGCGAGCGGCGTCCCGGCCGTCGCGCTGTCGCTCGGCGTCAGCGAACGGGGTCACCGGCAGGCGGGAGACCTGGGCGACGTGCACGCCGGCTGCCTCGAGCCGCTGGACGAGACCCAGGTCGTGAAGCACGATCGGGGTCCGTTCCTGCCCGGCGTGGTGCGCGCCGACGCTGGAGGGTGCCTCGAGGATCAACCACTCCCGCACGGTTCCCGGCATGCCTCGATGCTGCCCGCACGTCGGGCCTGCGGCAACCGTGCCGCCGGCCCGACGTGCGAGCGACTCGACCTCAGCCGTTGACGAGCGCCATGTAGTGGTCCCAGTCCCAGTTCGGCCCCGGGTCGGTGTGCGTCGCGCCGGGCGCCTCGGAGTGGCCGATGACGTGCTGGCGGTCGAGCGGGATGCCGTGACGTGAGGCGATGCCCTTCACGACCTCCGCCGAGGAGCGGTAGAGCGACTCGGTGAACCACGAGGCGTCGTCGACGTAGCCCTCGTGCTCGATGCCGACCGACCGGGAGTTCGTGCTGCCGGCGTGCCACGCCGTGTCCGCCTCGCGCACGGTCTGCGTCACCTGGCCGTCCGACGAGCGGATGACGTAGTGCGCCGACACCTCGGCTGCGGGGTTCTGGAACCAGCTGATGCTGCCGGCGTAGGAGCCCTGCGTCACGTGGATGACGACCTGGTCGATCGTCGCCGTGCGTCCGGCGCGGTAGTTCGAGGTGCTGGCCGGGGCCCACAGGGCACCGGGCTGGTCGACGTCGGCCGCCTTCGTGCGGGGCAGCTCGCGAAGCGCCGCGCTCTCGTCGACGTCGTGTCGACGGACCGTGATCCGCTCCGTGCCGACGTTCGTGCGGAGTCCCTCCTCGAGGACATCAGCGACGCCCTCGACGTACGAGCGCGTCACCGTGCCCTTCGTGCCGGCGTAGTCCTCGAGCAGCGGCAGCCACGACGACAGGTCGTCGCGGTCCGCGCGCGACAGGCCGCGATCCTCGGCCAGGGCGTCCACGACAGCGGCGGCGCCTCGGATGTTGGCCGTGTCGTCGCGGCGCAGCTGGGCCTTGCTCAGGCCCGTCAGGCCTGCGGCGCGCTCGAGCGTGTGCTGGCCGGGATGGCTCACCAGGTGCATGATCCCGAAGCCGTTGGCCTGGCTCGGTCGACCGTGGTGGCCGTCGAGCCGGGTCTCGCTCCAGCCCATCGCGACGAGCAGGTCCCGCGGCACGTCGTACTGCTTCGCGGCGGCGGCGTAGGCCGCGCCGAGCGAGTCGTCGTTCGTCGACGCGTCGGCCGGCGCGAGTGGCGCTGCGGCGAGTGCGGCGGTCAGGCCGACCGCTGCGAGGTGTCGTGCGCGTCGTGCTTCCTTCTTCATGGTTCCTCCCCGAGTGGAGGGCTCATGCCCCCGGATGGGCCGTCGACGGCGGTTCCGTCAACGGACGTGGTGGAAGTGCCAGGGCTCGCCGGAGACGTCCTGGACGAATCCGTACGAGCGGGCGTTGGCCTCGAGCCACGAGCGGTCGGCGGCGATCGTCACGGAGATGTCGATCGCCGTGCCGAATCCGTGGTTCGAGGTGCCGGGACGGGCGCAGCGCGACGGGCAGTTGTCCCACAGGTACTGCTGGTCGGCCACGGTGCGGTAGGCGGTCAGGGTGCCGTGCGTGATGGGCAGGTTCTTGCCACGGGCCGCTCGGAACGCGCTGTTCATGGCCTCGTAGTCGTCGATGGTGTAGCAGGCGAGGCGCCAGCTGGAGGCGTAGGAGACGCCGCACAGCGCGCTCGCGGGGAGCTGGCCGTTGGGGTAGGTCGTCTCGGGGTTGGAGCCGTTGCCTCCACCGCCCGAGCCGCCGGTGACGAGTGCGCGCCAGGTGTCCGGGCCGGGGACACCGTCCTGCGTCAGGCCGGCGCGCGCCTGGGCCTGTTCGACCGCGGCCAGGGTGGCGGGCCCGAAGCTGCCGTCGGCGGCGATGCCCGCGCCGCGCAGGTTGAGCACGTGCTGCAGCGCAGTGACGAGTCCACCGGTCGAGCCGCTGCGCAGGGTCGGCACGAGGGCGCCCCAGGTCGCGGGGCCGACGATGCCGTCCGCGCCGAGCCCCTGGCTGCCCTGGAACGTGCTCACGGCCTGCGCGGTAGCGGGCCCGAACGAGCCGTCGACATCGAGCGACGCGCCGTGGCCGACGAGCAGGCGCTGGAGGACCGTGACGGCATCCCCCGAGCTGCCGCTCTGGAGCGTGGGATAGCCGCTCAGGCTCGCGGCGGCGACGGTGGCCGTCGGTGTCGGGGCGGCCGCTGCCGGGCCGGCCAGCACCAGGCCGCCGACGAGCAGCAGCACGGACGAGGCGATCGGGACGAGGACCCGTCTGGGTCCGGGACGTGTCGAGCGGATGGTCACTGACGCTTCCTCACCGTGGGTGGGCGCGTCGAACTCCGATGGCCACGCATGCCTGGAGACGCGTGGACACCTGCCTGTGCCGGCCGAGTCCGACCCCTTCACACAACGCGACCGACCCCGGATTCGTCAAGGGGTGGCCGTGAGCGTCACCCGTCGTTCACGCCGCCGGGGCGGGAGCCTCGGGCGGGGGAGCGATGGGCCGGGTCGTCGACCGATGGACCAGCTCGATCCCCGCGTCGGCCTCGTGCGCGACGCGCTCGACGGCGGCGACGAGGATGCTCTCGTCGACGGTCTCGACGACCACGAGATCCCTGGAACCCTGGGTCGCGCGGACGACGGAGGCGCGCTCGCCGAAGGTCTGCCGCAGCGTGGCGGTGACGCGGGCCGCGACCGACTCGGAGACGGCCGCGAAGATCTGCACGCACCACGGAGCACGCGACGGGCCGGACATCAGTCCACGATCTGTCGTGGGGTCAGGATGATCGTCATCACGCACCTCGGTCCCGAGTCGAACGTGCTCAGAACCTATGCACGATCTCGACAAGCCGCCAGGGTGGTGAACAAGTTCTGCAGAGGTTTCGGTGGGGTCAGGACGTCGCGGCTGCACCGAGGGCGAACACGAGCGTGCTGGCGACGGCGACCGCGAGCAGCGCCTGGGCCGTGCGGTCGACCTGCAGATTGCCGTAGGGGCCGAGGAGGCGCGCGATCCCGGCGCAGTAGCAGGCGAGCGAGACGGCGGCCAGGACGAGAGCTGCGGCGGTCATGGGCCCACTCTTGCGCCCTGCAACCGCAGGCGCAACGAAGGAGAAGCGACCCTTCGCAAGGCATGCCTGACCATGCCTGGTATGCGATGGGCTCGTCGAAAAGGTGGACTGGTTGAAGGACCCTGAGCTTGTCGAAGGGTCGCGACGTGGGGACCGGGGCTCGGCGGAGTTGAGGACCCTGGGCTCGTCGAAGGGTCACGGGAAAAGACAGGACTTTCGACCTCTCGACCGGGGCGACCACGTCATACGATAATAGAACCTGTCGACGAAAGACAGGTTCACCGATGACCCTCCTCCTC